>DAOLVF010000036.1:0-10335 GCA_035420565.1 Spirochaetota bacterium
AACCTCCTTAACGCATAGTTGATTCCAGTATCATATTTACCATAATTTCCGGATCTGCGACAGCAATATCATTTGGTACTTCCTGACCATTAGTGAAATACGATATTGGCTTATTATATTTATCGGCTATTGAGATAACATTCCCAATATATGAGGTCTCATCCACCTTGGTTACTATGATACTATCAATATGCAGGATGTCATATGCTTTAAATACCTCATTCAAATCACTGCGTTTGGTATTTGCACTAACACAAAGAATCTTATGTATCTCACAATTACATGCATCAGCAAAATTTTTTATTTCTGCTATCTTCAAATCATTTCTATGGCTCCTGCCTGATGTATCCACCATTATAATCTCTGCTTTTTCATTTTCAACTATTTCTTTAAATTCATGAGAATCAGTCACCACATGAATTGGAATACGCATTATTTCAGCATATTTTTTAAGCTGCTCTGTAGCTGCTATTCTATAATTGTCGATAGTTACAAACGATACTTTAAGTCCTTGCCTAAGAGATAAAATAGCACCTAATTTAGCCATGGTTGTAGTTTTCCCAACCCCTGTTGGTCCAACAAACATTAAAACCTTTTTACGTTTGCCTTTATCGATAGGTCCACTTACAATGATTTTACTTTTAATCAATTCACGCAGTGTTTTCTCAATTTTATACCTATCCTTCATATCTTCAGAGCTTACATTACGTTTTACATCTTCAAGCAATCTATTGCACTCATCATCATCAATATCATTTTTTCGTAGAATCTCTTTAAACGGCTTAAAATAAATATCATTGCTATCTATAACAATATCATCTATAGGTTTTTTCTGTCCTGATGCCACCATATTTTTCAACAACATTTTTAACTCCTGGAACTCTTTTTCTAATTTAATATATGGTTGATCAGTCCTTTCCACCATCACCTCATCTACCGGTGATTTAACAGGATGTGGTGATTCAGTAGTTTTTATATTTGGTTTTTCCATGCCCTGAACTATTAGCTGCTCCAACCCGGTGTTTGGTTTTTGTTGAGGCTGACTTTCTGGTTTATCTATAACTTGCTTTAATAAATCATTAATATTTTCATTGCCACCAACCGTTAAATCAATATTTTTCCTGGGTTTTAATTTTGAGGGTTTTACATCAGGTATGGCAGCAGTTAACTCAACAAAATCACGCGCAAATAAACCCGTGTTGAATATTCCACCTTCTTTTATATTTTTATGACTAATGGGAATTGCATCATCCCCATGTTCCATTTTCAATTTCATCATAGCTTCATTATAGGTTCTGGCTTTTATCTTTACATATCTCATTGTTGTATACCTCTCTTTATAAATGTATTAATTTTATGCTGCCCGTAATAATGCTGTTCCTATTACATTTACTCTTATTTCAGGAACAATCTCATTATACGATAACACCACAGGGTCCGGAACTTCACGCTCTAACAAGGTAAACAATACACTGCGTATGTGCGGTGACACCAGAAAAACAGGTGCATACCCTGCACTCCTTGCTCTGGAATACGAATCAAATAAACTATCCAGAACCTCCCTGTGAGTATCGGGATCAAGACTTATAATTCTTCCTTCTACAGGGTCTTCGTGAATTGATGAACGAATAATTGTTTCAATCTCAGGATCAACTGTAATAACAGATAACGTGTTGTTTTTATCTGCATATTCCCTGCATAACTGTCGTGCTAAAGCGACCCTGACATATTCAGTTAACAATCCAATATCTTTGGTATAGTCAGAATAACTTGCCAGCGTTTCAAGTATTGTAACCATATTACGTATTGAAACACGTTCACGTAAAAGATTTTGTAAAACCTTTTGTATTTCTCCAATACTCAATTTTTTTTCACCAATTAACTCATTTACCACTGCAGGATAGTCATTTTTAATTGTATCAATAAGTTGCTGAACTTCCTGCCGTCCCAATATTTCATCTGCATGTCTTCGTATTATTTCGGTTAAGTGTGTTGCAATGATAGTGGGACAGTCAACCACTGTATAGCCACGACGTTCAGCTACATCCCTGTTATCAGGATCAATCCATATTGCTCTGAGATTAAATACAGGTTCAGTAAATTCTACTCCTTCTATCTTCTCTTCAACAGTGCCAGGATCCATTGCCATGAGTTTACCAACCTGTAAACTACCATGCCCAACTTCTACACCTTTGATTAATATGGAATAATCCTGCGGCGGCAATTCCATGTTATCACGTATTCTAATTGGAGGTACTATCAATCCCATCTCAAGGGCACTGCGCCTGCGTATATTGGTAATTCTATCAAGCAGTGTCCCACCCTGATCAGGATCAGCTAATGGTATCAGGCTATACCCAATTTCCACCTCAAGCGCATCAACCTGAATTAATGGGATAACTGATTCTGGTTTATGTGTTTTTAATGCTGCTTCCTTTTGCTCAATTTTGGTTTTTTGCATCTTTTCTTCTTCAGTTTGTTTCATGAGATAGCCTAAAGCACCTAAACCTGCAGCAAGCAAAATAAGTGTAATCTTTGGAAATCCCGGAATAATTGCTGACAATCCCAGAGCAGCAGCAGTTATCATCAATGCACGGGGCTGTGAACCTAATTGTGTTGATAGATCTTTGCCCAGGCTTTCCTCAGAAACTGCACGTGTTACAATGACACCTGTAGCTGTTGTAACCATGAGTGAAGGAATCTGAGCAACCAGACCATCACCTATTGATAACAAAGTATAAGTATGAATAGCTACATTAAAACTTTCACCACGCATTACCATCCCAATAATAAAGCCGCCAATAATATTTATAATGGTTATTAAAATTCCTACTTTAACATCACCCTGAACAAACTTTGAAGCACCATCCATAGCTCCATAAAAATCAGCCTCTTTTCTTACCTCACGTCTACGACGCAATGCCTCTTCTTCATTTATTATACCATTTGACAAATCAGAATCAATACTCATTAACTTGGCTGGCATTGCATCAAGTGTAAACCTGGCTGCTACTTCTGCTGTTCGTGTTGCACCTTTGGTGATAACAATAAACTGAACTGCCGTTAAGATTATGAACACAATAAATCCAATGACATAGTTGCCCCCTACAACAAAATCGCCAAATGTACGGATAATCTTACCGTCAAATGCTGCTCCCTGTAAAAGTATTAATCGCGTTGAAGAAACATTAAGCGCCAGTCGGTAAACTGTAGTTATGAGGAGCAGAGCTGGAAATACTGAAAAATCAAAAGAACGAGGAACATACATAACAACCAATAGTATAAGTATTCCCAGCATAAGGCTGATTGCCAGGAGTAAATCAAGAAGAAAGGTTGGCAGAGGAATCACCAGCATGGTTACAACCGCAATAACGCCAATTCCTAAAAGCATATCGCTTTTTTGCATCCAGGAGAAATCATATATTCTTTCTGCCATAAACTACCTCAACTTTACATCGCAACTTTATAGTTACGTTTTTTATAAACTTCAGCATAAATTAAGGAAACTGCATAAAATAAATCTTCAGGGATTATATCACCCACATCAACCCTTTTATACAATTCCTGCGCCAGGGGCCTGTTCTCAATAATTAAAATACTATTGTCGAGAGCTATCTGGCGTATTGTTAGCGCCATAGTATCAACCCCTTTTGCAATTACCATAGGCGCATACATTGCTTCAGGTTCATACCGCATAGCTATAGCAAAGTGTGTTGGGTTGGTAACCACAACATCAGCTTTGGGAACCTCCCGGATCATATTGCGCATAATAAGCTCGCGCTGCATCTCCTGCAAGCGAGCTCGTACATGGGGATCACCAACAGTTTCTTTCCACTCTTCTTTTAATTCCTGTTTAGTCATCTTCAACGATTCAATGTATTCCCGTTTCTGAAAAACATAATCAGGAATTGATAGCACCAGTATACAAACTGCTGCCCATATAATAATCTTTAAAGCAATAATAGATACATTCTGAAATGCCAATCCAACGCTAATATCCGGTGTTTTTATTAATTCTTCAAAATCATTGATGATTACCAGATAACATATAAATCCAATTACAACTACCTTGAAAATTGATTTAAAAAGATTCATGGCAATCTGTCGTGAAAAAAATATCTTACGTGCCATGGTAGCAGGATCAAATTTTATCTTTGAAAGATCAAATTTTAATGGATGAGTTGAAATTTGGAATCCTACCTGTGCAATATTACCAATTAATGCTGCAATGACCGTTGCTACAAAAATGGGAATTAATATCTTAAATGATTCAACACCGGAGGCAATAGCCTCATGAAAAAGGCTCCGCTCAGTAAGATTAAAATGTGAAAAGTTTGTGAGATAGTAATGCATCATCCTGATAATTGTCTCAAAAATAAATCCACAAAAAACAACAATGGTTATCATTGCAAAAATAATAACAAGCGCCTGAGGAAGTTCCTCAGTTTTCGCAACCTGACCTTTTTCCCGTGCTTCCCGTAATTTTTTTTCTGTTGGCTCCTCAGTTCTACCTTCATCCTCAGCAGCAAAAAGCTGCATATCAAAAACTATAGCCCTGCTTTCAAAAATCACGATTTCAGCATCTTTATCTGTAATAGCATACCATTTCATACTGGCCAGTACCGTATTACCTTAACAATAAATTGAAATGTTCTTTCCAGTGAAACATTCATAACACGAACTATTAGAGGCGAAATAAGGATCATCATGCCAAAGGCAACTGCAATTTTAAAGGGAAATCCTAACATCATTATATTCATCTGTGGTGCAGCCTTTGCCAGTATTCCCATACTCACTGACATTAAAAACACCACTGCAACAACAGGCAGTGAAATTTTTAACGCTATTACAAACATACCACTGAATGAATGAACCAGAAATTTTAAAAATACCTGAACACTATCTCCCTTTAAACCAAAAGCAGGAGCCAATTCATAGGAATTATAGATAGCTTTTATCATAAAATGATGCCCATTGATTGTTAAAAAAACCAGTAAGCCAATAAAATTTTTCAACTGTCCAATAAGCGGTATTGAAACCTGTGCCAATGGATCAATGACTTCATTGATACCAAAGCCAATCTGCACTGCAAAATATTGGGCTGAAAGCTGAAAAGCCGAAAAAACCACGCTTACCAAAAAACCAATATATAAGCCAATGATGATCTCCTGCACTACCATAAGATAGTATACACCCATATTACCCGTAACAGCACCAGCACTAATTGATAAAAGCGGAAATATTACCAGCGATACAAAGAAGGAAAGCGCACCTCGCATTAATAAAGGAATAACTCCACTTGAAAAAAATGGAGCGATCATCATCATTGCTGTCATACGCACCAGCACCAGAAAAAAACTTTGGAA
This sequence comes from Spirochaetota bacterium, assembly GCA_035420565.1. GTDB lineage: Bacteria > Spirochaetota > UBA4802 > UBA4802 > UB4802 > UBA4802. The sequence continues at coordinate 5,367 of DAOLVF010000036.1, forward strand.
CTGATAAACAAAATATTCCATTATCCTCCACCCAGTTTGGAGATCATCATGAACAATTCTTTTGTATACGACATCAATGTATGTAACATCCATGCAGCAAATAATATAAACGCAGCAAAAATTGCGATAATTTTTGGTACAAACGTAAGTGTCTGTTCCTGAATAGATGTAGTAGTCTGAAATATTGATATTATCAGTCCAACAAACATACCTATTCCAAGGATTGGTGCTGACACAATCATCGTAACCATGAGAGCTTCACGCAGCAATTTTATCACTTCTATATCTGTCATGTTCTTCTCCTACATAAATGATCGAACCAGTTCATAGGTCAGCAAATTCCACCCATCTACCAATACAAACAGCACAATCTTAAACGGCAGAGAAATCATAATTGGCGGTAACATAATCATACCCATCGCCATCAAGGCGCTTGCTACAATCATATCGATAACAATAAACGGAATAAATATATATACACCCATTTCAAAGGCGCGTTTTAATTCACTGATCATAAAAGCTGGAATAAGACAATACGTAGGAACATCATCCTGTGTTTTTGGTCGTTCCAATTTTGCAAGTTCAATAAATAAGGCTATATCCTTCTTCCGCGTTTGCTTCAACATAAACTCACGTAATGGCTGCATACCTTTATTGTAAAACTCTTCATTAGATATCTGCCCTTTCAAATATGGCTGCAGAGCTTTATCATTAATCTCTGTTAAGGTAGGCGACATAATAAAAATAGTCAGAAAAATAGCAAGTCCAACAATGACCTGAGTAGGCGGCATTTGCTGCAAAGAAAGAGCACGTCGTACAAAATCAAGGACAATAACAACTCTGGTAAAGGATGTCATCATCATTATGATAGACGGAGCTAAGGTCAAAATAGTAAGCAGAAACAGTATCTGTAAACTTAGCGAAACATCCTTTGGTGTTTTAGCCTCTTCAATATCAAATCCAATCTTAGGAATAGGCATACGGACATTACCCGCTTTCTGGGCAAATGCAGCATCGGATACTATCATGCCAATACCCATAACCACAACAATCAGTAAAATTATTATAAAAAACCTTTTGTATTTACAACTTTTCATATAATACTACACACTATCGTCCCCATTAAGTTTTTTTAATCGCTGTTTATATGTCAGCAAAACATTATCATTGCCTGTATGCTCCTGATTATAAGAATAATGCTGCGATATCCCCTCTTTTGGATTTTTTATCCTGTCAAGGACCTTCCCTAATTGTGTTGAAAGATAATCCTGAAATCCACCTGGTTTTACTGGAGTTGACTTTGAACTGAGCAAGCGTATTCTATCGACGTCATCTTTATCTTTTATCTCAGTTATAAGATTTATATTATTATCAGATACACCCAGTACATACACCTTCCCTGCTATATCCACCACCTGCAAAAACTTATTTTGACCTAACGGTACAACTGACAAAATAGTAATAACCTCCTGACCAACAGCAGCAATCCCAACCTTTTCAGTAATAAATTTAAAAAAGAAATAAAATCCTCCTATGAGTATCCCTATCACAAATATTGTTTTAAAGATTAGCCATACATAGGATTCTTCCTCTATCTGCGGTCGTTCGTAATTATACAGATAATCATTTTTTGAAGCCTCATTTTCTTTTTGTTCATCGTCTGATTTTGTTTCAACACCAATTGGTTCTTCTTTTTTTTCAGTTATCGTATTTTTACTTTCAATCTTATCTAATTTTGCTGTTTTAGTATTCTTAGCATATAAAAAATTTTCATTGGGTCGATAGTTACTGGTAATGGGACATAATATAAAAATGAGACATAATAAAATAACACCATATAAAAATTTCATTGACGATACACATAAACGTTTTTTTATAGTTGCAGCAACAATCATTAATTTTTTTTCCTTTAAAACTTTTTAATGATAATTATGTTTGCATCTTAGCAAATCGTTCTGCCGGGCTTACAATATCAGTTACACGAACACCAAAATTTTCATCAATAACAACCACCTCACCACGGGCAATGAGCTTACCATTAACAAGTAAATCTACTGGTTCACCTGCCAGTTTATCCAGTTCAATAATGGAACCTTCGCCCAACCCCAATATATCCTTAACAAGCTGACGAGTACGACCTAACTCAACAGTGAGCGTCATCGGAACATCTAACAACAAATTAATATTCCCTGTAGGTACCGACTGCATACCTTCACCTAATGGAGGGAATCGCACGGGGCTAATCCCTACTTGAGCACTCTTCTGCGGTGCAGCTTCAGTTCGGTACTCCTGCTGTTGCATCTGAGGAACATACGAACCACGGGCAATCTCGCCAGCAAGTTCAATATTCATTAAATGATACATCTTTGAGTTTATAAGATTTTGAATCGTCAGGTTATATGTTATTTTCACAACATCAGGAGTTCCCGGTACAGCTATATCGCCCTGAACTATCGCTAAATCGGGAGCTGTGGTGTTAACACCTTTACCAATCTTATTGCTCAACTGTGTAGCAATAGTGGACATCATCTGGCTAACAAATTCCTGCAACGTGCTTTGATGAGCTTCACTTAATGTAGCCGGAGGAATACCGCTATCATCTCCCATCATGAGTGATGAAATCACACCTGCATCGTTCATTGATAACAATACTATATTTCGGCCATTTACCCCACCCGAAAAATTTACTGAAACCTGAACGTATTGTTTGGGAAAATCAGCACGAATCTGATCGGCATTTTTTACTTCAACCAGCGCATTGCCAATTATTATATTTTTACCCAGATAGCCTGACAGTGCAGGCATTACACTGCTCATGCTGCTGTTTAAAAAATCTGCAACCGCCTCACGTTCAACCGGAGAAAGCGCTGCCTGTACAGGAGCAAAATCACCTGCTGGTACCCTTGCTGAACCGGAGAGCATATCATCAGCACCCTGTAACAGGGCATCTATTTCATCTTGCGACAAAGAACCGTCACCCATTGTTTCCTCCAATGTGTTTGATTCGTATATTCATGTAATGCCCATCTACTCTTTTCATCATATGTTAATAAGATACACAAAAGTAAACTAATTTACAACAAATTCTCTAAACCATACTTCCTTAATCTTGCCTTTTAAAAGCAATACATTGATATGCGCTTTTATCTCCTCTGACAAGTTTACCGTATCCTCAACAGAATTCAACTCTTCATACGATTTATCACGTAACAGTATATTGATAATATGCTGTATCTGCGGAGTACGCTGCACCAGCTCTGCATTCAATTCAACATTCTCTTCATATCCCAACGACACTGTTAACTTTGCAAAATGCGGTTCAGGATCATTGGTTGTCACTGAAAAAGATGGAATATCAAAATGAGCTAACGGTGACGGCGGAGGTGCCAATACGATATCCTGGTCCCGCTGGTATCGTTGTTCCTGAACATATTTTGCAACTAAATATGATATCCCAATTATAATAAAAAATGATAATATGACTCCCGCAACATAAAGAAGTATTTTTATTATCCGTGAAGTCTCAAAGACACGGCCCGCCTTCGCTTCTTCAGGTTTTTCCTGCTCTTCTACTTCTTCAACATTGACGCGTTCTTCATCACCCATGTACTTACCTCACCAACAATTTTTCATTATTCAGAAGTATTATATCAATAAAAACTGGTCAAACATTGTTGGTTAATTGTTATACTAAATTTATCGACATAATACTATATTAATTAAAAAAGTCAATTAATTTATGATTATGTCACTAAAATGTATCAATTTTTTCAATATTTTGTACCTATTTTATCAAAATATAACAACACATAACTCTATTCCTCATCTGGTAAACACCTGTAGCATCTATAGTACATCATCAGGATAACCTACTCTCCTGCCATTCCTCATCGGGTAATAACCCCGTACTATACTGCACCAGCAGTATAGTAAATCCCCTAACGCCATTCCTCATCGGGTAATGGCCGTGCAATCTCAGGTGTTTTTGATTCAACTATCCCCTTATCACGAAGAATAACTATTTCAACCCTTCTGTTATAAGCTCTCCCTTCTGGTGTATTGTTATCGTCAATTGGTCTATATTCGCCAAATGAAACGGCTGACATCTGTTTTGGATTGACCCCTGCTGCCTCAACCAGATATCGCAAAACATTGACTGCCCGTGCTGAGGAAAGCTCCCAGTTTGTGGCATATCCCTCCTCCAATCCTCTCGGTGGAACAGGCCTGTTATCGGTATGCCCTTCAATCCTTGCATAATTTGGCATTGACTTAATGATCTCTGCAACCTTTTTTAAAACCGGTATAATATCATCTTTAAGTTTTGCACTGCCAGGTTCAAAATAGGCATCGCTTGAAAGGGTAATAACCAATCCTCGTTCATCCTCACGGACTCTTACCTTTTTTGCCTGTATCTCTGGTTTAAATGCTTCAACTGCTCTTTTTAACATCTTTGCCAATGCTCTTCCCTGCTCACTTGATGGAAGATTGAGCATATTCAAACCAATCTCCTCCATCCTGCCACGTGCTAAAGAAAAACCACCCTGCATCATGCCAAGCGATCCTTTAAAAGAAGATAGGATGAGATTAAAATCCTGCCCAACAATGGGGGAAATATCAAACATCATTATAAAGAATGTAAGCAATAGCGTATTTAAATCTCCCCAGCTTGTGAGCCACGGCGGCGGAGGTGGCAATTGCTGCTTCTTTCGTTTCATCAGTCACCCACCTCGCTGGTAATTGCTGCTCTGAGTTTAGGATCAAGGAAGGATACCAATTTATCTTTGACAATACGCGGATTATCACCTGATTGGATGGAAAGTGTACCTTCTATCATAATGAGCTTCATCAACATTTCCTGATTATTTAAGTAACCCAATTTAGCTGAAATTGGATACAATACAAGGTACGCCATAATAGCTCCATAAAACGTGGTAATAAGAGCTGCCGACATACCAGGACCAATAGCTGA
>DAOLVF010000036.1:10435-15921 GCA_035420565.1 Spirochaetota bacterium
TAGCTCCATAAAACGTGGTAATAAGAGCTGCCGACATACCAGGACCAATAGCTGACTTATCCTCAATATTAACAAGCATAAGCACCAGTCCCAGAAGTGTTCCAATCATACCAAAGGCAGGAGCATATGTTGCCCAGTCATCAAATATTTTTTTACCTTCATCATGACGCACTTGAATATTTTCAAGCTCTGTTTCCATAATACGACGCACCAACTCAGGGTCGGTTCCATCAACAACAAGCTGTATCCCTTTCCGTAAAAACTGGTCATCCAGTTCATCCAGATCATCCTCAAGAGCCAGGAGCCCTTCTCGGCGGGCTTTTTCAGAAAATGATACAAGGGTTATGATGAGTTCATTGGGACTATATTTTGGAGGAAAGAAAGCATGCTTTGCAACTTTCCATAATCCCAATGTTCTGCTAAGAGGATTAGAGATCAACAGAGCACAGAACGAACCGCCAATCGTAATAAAAACCGAAGGTATATCAAAAAATAGCAACGGATTACCTTTTGCAAAGATTATTCCCATGATAATATTTGTAAAACCAACAATTAGTCCAATGATGGTAGCTATATCCATATGAAACAACCCTCCTCATAGCCCTTTACATAATACAGTATATCGTATATATAATTTTCGGTTAAAATTTTAAAATAATTCATCAAAATACTATCACGTTTTCCCGGTAAGTACTTTATGAAAATAATCATAGATCAAAGATAAAACCTCATCTTTTGATTCCTTCACCAGATATTTTTTTTCATTAACAAGGGTTATTATTGTATCTGGCTTTGATTCTATTGTTTCAATATGGTTGGCATTTAAAATAATTTCATCACCATTCATCTTATGCACTACTATCATGATTGCCTCTTTTTCTTTGGTTTTTTTTCAGGATACAGTTGATTCATAACTTTAGCTATTGTCATCTTTTTTACTATATTTTCGCCACAACCTGGTACACTGCAATCATACACCGGTATTGTTACCTTTGAAAAAAGATCCTCCAGCCATTGTCTGGCAGCTAAAAATTGATGATCAGTATAATATATCGACTCACGGCGTTTAACAATATACATTTTCTTTTTTTGTATCATTGCATAATCTTGTGTATTTGCTGTGATAAATCTATTATATCCCATTAAAAAGCGTTCGCCAACCACAGTATTGCCAGCATAATAGCTATGGTTAAATGCCAGATCATTCCCCACAATAGACAGCGATGCTATGGGACAGCCTAACGATAATGATATAGCCTGAGTTGTCACAATGCTTGCTGTTGCAACATATCCAAGATGCTCCCCTGCCATCTTCCATAAAAGATTAAACGGTTCATCATATATCATCCAGTTATAAAAGCTTATCTTTCCTTTCCATATACCAGTGGTATTGGCATTGACACCACTAAAGGCTAAAAGATGGCATGATGATGTAGGTAAAAACGCATAGTATGGAACAGGCATTGCTTCACATGAGATAGTAAAATGAGGATTAATACCATTGACAATAAGTGGCCTATACGCCATATCTGCTGCAATAATGATAAGATCATTTCTATGCTGATATTTTTTTAAAACCTTTGTAGCATCATCCAGACTTTTACCTGCGCCACAAACAACAACATGTTTTCCGGATAATAACGATACAACCTTTTGTAAACCGCCCCACTTTGCAATGAGCACCTTATTCTTTTCAATATTGCGCTGAATACAGGTATAGCGTTCAAGTATAAGCCCCTGATTAAGTGCCTGATAAAGATTTTGTTGCATGGAGACAACCTTACTGCATTAATTATATATGGCATCCCGAATAATGGTATGCTGCTTCAATGCTCCTTCAAAGACAGTAGCAACACCAAAATATACCTGCGTTTCCCCATAATCGCCATAGCCTTTCACAACTCCCAAAAATCCTTCAATATCAACATGGTAGCCGGCGGTAATGCGCAGGTGAAGCTCTGACCCAAAGCTATAGTTAAAATCATGTATATCGGTTTCACCAACCCAGATGTTGCCATATTCGGCAAACGGTGTCAACCACAAATCTCTGAACAGCAGTGGCACCAACTTGTAACCCATATCTTTCTGTACCAACGGTATGCGGTATTCCACTATAGCTACTGCCAGCCTGTTACCATAATACTCATCCTTTGTAAAACCACGCATACTGTAGGCATCCTCATCATTTGGTACGCTGTGTCGTTTGCCTTTTTCATATCGACCTATGGTATAGGGATAAAGATATTTGGGCGCATTATGGGCATAACCGCCTCTCAGCATAAACGCCAGCACATCATTGGCAAAACAGCGTAAAAAGTAGTACAGTCCTGAACGCACTTTGGCATACGAAATATCCGAAGCTACCGAGGTGTGATACATATCCCCGTACAATTCCACAATCATACCATCTTCGGGACTTATGGAATAACTCCCGACATAAGTTCCATCATGTATCAATGCAACATGACCACCTGCCAGCACTTCCCTGTATCGTTGAGTCCCTGCAGTATAATAGTACTCATCAATGCGAGTTTTTTCATAGGTATAGTAAAGAAGCAATTGATTATAATTATAAAACTTTATAAAAGGCACTGCAAAGCCTGATGTTATCTTTTGTTCAGATTCACGCCGCAGGTAATGTACATTTGATGGGGGATCCCATGGAAAGGTATCATCAAAACCTATGCTATCATCTTTGTACGACACAAACATATCAGGGTAAAAACCTGAATAGATATAATCGGCTTTAACCTCCATTTGTTGCTGGGTCAATGCATAGTCAATCTCCAGCATATAGCTGTGTTTATACAGTGTATCATTCCCCGATGTTAAAAACCCAGCATGATTGTCATATTTATCTGTGTATAGCTCCTCGGTATACCATACAGGATACCACCATGGCGCTATCAGCGAATGCAAGGGATTGTAAGGGTTGCCAATGTGTTCATCCGTTAGCTGCTCTTCAGGGACGGTAAAAGGTTTTGGCGATAGTTCTCCGGATAAGGTTGTGGTGTATGGCATCAGGGCAATGTTATAACCATTAGCCTCGTAAGATGAAAACACGATGGTATTTCCATCACTGCTGATATCCGGGAAAAACGCTCCCCCTATTACATTGGTTATACGGGAAATTTTTTTATTGGATAGGTTTATCTCGTATAGATTAAACACACCATCCCTGTCCGAAGAAAATACAATTCGTTTGCCATCAGGATGAAAAGCAGGATGAATATCAGTATACCGATCATCCGTTAGCAATACTACCCCCCGTGTTTTAAAATCATAGAGTGCAATATTGCTGCAACCTTTATTGACAATGGAAAACACTGCCTGCGAACTATCAGGCGACACACGAAGGTATGCAAGCTGTACCGGTGTATCTTTAATACAATAATCGTTGATAGCAAACGAAGCGTTTAACCGTACCAGTGAATATCTTCCCTTACTGTATACAATTGCACAATATCCATTGGAAAGCGCCTCTATATATTGAACACGCAAACCCTTTGTTTTTTGCCGATAGTTTGTATCATATACAAAGACATCTCTAAAAAGATTGAATGACTGGTAATATTCAATATCACTGACAATAATGCTTTTTCCGGCAACACTTATGCTCTGCGGGTCATTGACGCTGGCAAGTTTTTTACACTGTTTTGTTGCAGTACTGTACAGCATCAATGCTGGTTTTTGTTTGCCGGTTACTGTCGCAAAAACGATGTCATTTCCATAATAGCGTGGCATGGAGGTGTGATAGCCTGTACTGGTTATACGTTCATAGCTGCTCAATCCTCTTTTTGTTATGCTGTCAACAGCATTGTGTACGGCAGTATGTAATTCCTCCTGCCACTTCTTCCAGAGAACTATCGCCCCCGTATTATACACGTCATTAAAATTCTTTTCCATTAAAAAGGGCAGCACATTGTCAGCATTTTCCTTAAAAAGCTCACTAAAATCATTTGTTTGATAGTTACGTGAAACATAATCGGCAAACAACCCTCCGTAAAGATAGGGCACCATCCCCGCAGGCCATTCCCGTGGAAAATGTGACGCAAGTGATATATCCTTTACATTGTTAGCATAAACCTCCTGGCGCAGCACCATCATGGTATAGGTGGCATGTAATCTTCCCCATGGCTTTTCCTTTGATTCCTGTTCAACAGCATAGCCTTCAATAGCCCATAGCGGCATCAACAGGTTGGGAAAGCATGCCCTTCCAAGCGTATAGCGTGTAGCCTCAGGCAATCCGCCTATCATATCCACGGTCAGGATATGCGTATATTCATGGGTAAAGACAAGGCGTAACCAATCATCATTATTTGATAGCCCTGCATCTTCAACATGAGGAAGGACAATAAAAAGTTGTATCCTGTTATAAGGAAACGGCATGGAAAACCCGTTTGCCATATCGGTAGTGTCGCATAGCACCACATCTGTTCTAAAAAAAGGCTCCAAGCCTATTTCTCTGGTTAAGGTTTCATGGACTGCTTCGGCTATTGGTGCAAGGTGCAACGCCTGCTTTTGCAATCCATCATGGTAATGTATCCAGAAATGTTGCGTTTTGATTGAATACCATTGATAGCAAGGATGAAACATCCCTGCACCAAACACCGCACGGTTAGCAAAACATAGCATCATAATAGCAATGTATAATAAAAAACGTTTTGACATTTTTAGCTCACAGTATAAGCCTGATATAATTTCTATTGAAATTTTATTTGCAGCAATAGATAGTTTTGCTGATTATGTATATCCTTTATTTGCTGGCAATAACAAAATTACAATTATAATGTTTGATAGTTATTATATGAAAAAGTGGCAGGTAGAAAGTAGAGATACAGTAAGCAGGCAGACAGTTTTTTCTGTTGAAAAGCTTTTATGCTATCATCCCCAAAAAAAAATAAAGCACGATTTTTATATTGTAAACAATCCTGACTGGGTAAATATTGTTGCTGTTGACAAAGACGGCAATGTAATACTGGTAAAACAGCACAGGCTTGGCACGGATGAATACACCATTGAAACTGTTGCAGGTCTTATTGACCCGGGCGAAGATCCATTGCAGGCAGCAAGCCGTGAATTGCTGGAAGAGACAGGCTATAAAGCTGAAACATTTATACTTTTAAAAAAACTGGCTGCTAATCCTGCTATTATGAACAACTATATCTATTTTTATTGTGCACTGGATGTACACAAGGTTGCCAGCCAGGCACTTGATATAGCAGAGGATATTGAAATAGTAACATTACAACCGGGTGAGGTAATCAGCAGTATGAAAAATGGCACTATCAATCATTCAATCATTGTTACAGCACTGCTCCTTTTTTTTATGTCGCCCTATTGCTCTTACCCAAAGGAAGATATAGTCATTTATTAAGAATTGGCAATGATTAAAAGTATTTACATCATAGCATTATTATTTTTGCAACCCACATCTGATTTTTCAATAACGCTGTCGTACCATCCACAACCGTTTTATCATCAAG
>DAOLVF010000036.1:16021-20347 GCA_035420565.1 Spirochaetota bacterium
ACATCTGATTTTTCAATAACGCTGTCGTACCATCCACAACCGTTTTATCATCAAGAATGGTTTATAACACTGGCTCGTTCACAATCAAAAGCTTACATTGCAACCAATAACCCCCAATATTTACGGAAAAAAAGAACGATCACCATCAATGAGTATGCTACCATCGTTCAGCAATTGAACTCGCTGGGAATATGGCATTGCAAGGATAGGTATATACAGGGGAATTACTATATGCTGACAATTACTAACAGGAACTATCGCCAACAATGCAAAATAGAATATTCCCCTTCAATACCTGGCAATAATAACTATTCACAGATAATTCGTATAATACTGAACACTGCAAATAATTATTTAAATAACTAAAAATTCATTTGACAAACTATTGTGCAAATGGATAGATTTATTTATCTTTACGACATTCGTAAAAACACAATAAGATTATTAACCAAAAAGGAGGTTATATGAAGATTAAATATCTCATATTGCTATTACCCATTATCATGATCTTTTCAACGGTAACATTTTCTCAACAGGCAACTGAAGAAAATGTTATACAGCCTGATGTACAGAGCCCTGTTTCTCCTGAAGTAAAAAAGGAAGAAATAGTTACGGCAGCCCTTAAAGCTGTATCGTTTAATAATGGCGTTAACACCTTTGTAAATTCAAAGGTTAAATTTGAACTGATTGCCAAAGACAATATTGCCACTGATAAGATATTGTATAAATTAGATGCCGGCAATGAGCTTGAATACAAAGAGCCTTTTACCATTTACGATGAAGGGAAACACACCATTTCATATTACAGCATCGATAAGGTTGGCAATAAGGAAGACATGAAAACTTTTAAAGTGATTGTTGACAACACACCACCGGTAGTTAATGTAGCTGTTTCTGCACCAGTTATTAAATCGGGTGATAAGCTGTATGCATCTAAAAACTTTACCTTCACTATTGATGCAAAAGATGCTCTATCAGGTGTACAGTCACTGGAATATAGCTTTGATAAAACCAACTATCAGCCTTACCTTACTTCATTTACCATTCCGGTTGAAGGCGCTATTACGCTGAGTATCAAAGCTATGGATAATGTTGCCAACTATACTGAGAAATTTGTCATGACTGCAAAGGATGAAAATGGCAATCCCATTGATTTAACCAATGGCAATGTTGCAGTATACGTTGATAACAAAGCACCTCTGGTAGAGATACGTGCTGATAAAGAATTTTTAGAAAAAGACGGCAAAAAGATTGCAACAGTTGATTACAACTACACTGTTTCTGCAAGCGATACAGAATCGGGACTTTCTTCAATACTTGTGCGTATGGACGGTAAGGGCGAATTTAAAGCTTATACAGGAACAATTAAGTTTGATACCAACGGCGAACACATGATCGAAGCAAAAGCCATTGATAAAGTAGGCAATATATCTTCAACTGCAGTATTGTCAGTATTTGTTGATGTCATTGCACCAGAAACATTAATTAAATCTGTTGAATAATATATTATTACAGCAACACCATGGTGCACAGCACTGTGGTGTTGCATTTATATTCAGGCACTGAACTATGTTTATTGATACTATAAAATATGATTCAATACTTGTTATAACTCCTCATGAAGATATTATACGAGAAAATTCTGAAGATATAGAATTGGCTGTTAAAAATAATTATAACAAAAGTATAACCGATATAATACTTGATTGTAATCATGTTCAATATATAAACAGCTTTTCATTAGGTACTCTGGTAAAGATTCACCAGAACTTGCAGGAAAATAATTGCAAACTACATTTTCTTAATGTTGCTCCTTCCATTAAAACGCTTTTCAAGATAACCCATGTGCTTGATTATTTTTCAATCCTGAACTCAATTGATGAAGTAAAAGAAAAATCAAAATAATATCCCGGTATCCTTTTTATTTTTTGCAAAATAATATTTTTTATAGTAGTTTTGTGAAAGAAACGAATTCCCCATCATTTCATAGATAACACCTATATTATATAATGACTCAATATATGATGAATCAAGGGTATATGCTTTCTTAAAACAACTGACTGCATTCATATAGTGTTTGCTAAAAAAGTATGCAAAGCCTAAATAAAACCACCCGTTAGCCGATGAAGCATCAAGCGTTACTGCGATAGATAAATGTTTGGCAGCATTTTTTATATCACCAGTATAAAGACATACCTTCCCATAACCATAGTGTGCATAAAAATAATAAGGATTTATTGAAGCAGCTTTCAGGAAAAGTTCACCTGCTTCGTTATAATTGTTGTTTTTTGCATACATTTTAGCTTCGTTACATAACGAAGAGGAAAATTTTGAATCATCAGATTGTAGTAGCAATAATAATGTTATTATTATTTTATTGAGCATCAGGAATCATCTGGCGAAGTGTTTCAAACAAAAATGTATCTATCTGTTTGCTATAAAAAGTATACAATGTAAATACTATCCATACCAGCAATGTGAATATGCACATAAATTTCAGCAGGCGTTCAGCACCCACATCATCAGCCTTATAAAAGATAATGATAAGTGCCAGAGGCCAGAGGAAAAACATATTTGCAAATAATAGCCCGCTGAATTCTTTTATAAAGGCGATAGTTACCATATACCAATCTTTTTGAAATTGTTTAAATCCCTTCAAAAGGTCTTTATAAAAAAACCATATATAAAACCCATATATCCCTGATGCTGCTATCTTCCATAGTATTTCTATCCGTGGACGCATCCACAATAGCACTACAGATAATCCCCATATAACTGAGAACATCATCATAGATGTTGAAAGCATTGTTGTATTCATGCTAAACAAATCCTCATTTTGATAGATAGCAGGCTAATTCAATTGCCCGTTTCATACTATTAAACTGAGCACAATTTTTTCCTGCAATATCAAATGCTGTTCCATGATCAACAGAGGTCCTTACTATAGATAGTCCTGCTGTTATATTCACACCTTCATCAAAAGCTACCATCTTGAATGGTATTAGTCCCTGGTCATGATAGAAAGCTATAACACAATCGTAGGTTTGCCATCGTTGTGGCATAAATAATGTATCGGCAGAAAACGGTCCTTCAATAAGAATACCGTTATTTACGGCATCCTTTACTACCTTTGCTGTTACATCGGTGTCAAAGGCACCAATAGCACCTTTATCCCCACAATGTGGATCAAGCCCGCATATAGCCAGCACCGGTTGCTTATGCAATATCTTTTTGAGATACTTATTGCAAATTTCTACTGTTGTTAAAATTGATTCATAGTTGATATGATATGACAGCGTATATACCGGCACATGGGTTGTAACAAGAAGCACATTGTATCTTCCTGAATACATGAGCATTCTTGGATTAGGTTCATGGATGCGCTGCGCAATATATTCGGTATGCCCAATAAATGGCACCCATTTTTCTATCAGCGATTTATTAACCGGGCCGGTTACCATAGCATCGACTATATTCTTTTTCCATAAATCAATAGCCGCATCAATATAGCATAAACTTTCTTTACCTGTCAGTTCATTACCATTTGAAGGATTAGGTACCGGTCCATCAAAATCAACCGTAACATAACAGGGTTTATCTATAGTGTGTATTCTTTGCAAGTCATTGAGTGCTATGCTATCCCATGGAAGCATTATATCATGATAATGTTTTATAAGCACTTCCGTTCTGCATATAATCAGGGGAACAAACAATAATGCAGAAAAGTTGCTTAGAGCTTTTAACGTAACTTCCGGTCCAATACCTGCCGGATCACCAATAGTGATTGCTATTACAGGTACTTTATTCTGCAAGAAACTCCTCTGGGATTAATTTATTTTTTTCATATTCACTTTCAATAAGATCTTTTGCAGAAATTTTAAGATCATTAGCTATTGTGCAACGCCCTTCCAGAATCACACCGTTTTGTATGATAAGCTCGGGAGTTTTGATATCACCATAAATTTTTGCGGTAGGCATCAATAGTACTCTGTTTGTAGCATTGATATTGCCAATAACAAGCCCCTCAATAATGACCGATACTGCGTTAATATTGGTTTTTACCTTACCATTTGGACCTATATAGAGCTGATCAGCCTGTAAATACTTGCCTTCAAAACGCCCATCTATACGCAATGATCCATTGATTAAAAATTTCCCGCTAAAGTATGAATCTTCACCAATAACATTATTTGCAACATCACCACCTGATTTTGCTAAAGCCATGAATGCACCTACCCTTCAATTTTTTTATCACTGGTAAATAATAATTATATTAATGTCAAGATGAAATTTTACTTAGAATTTTGTTTTATCAGGTACTTTAAT
>DAOLVF010000037.1:0-9062 GCA_035420565.1 Spirochaetota bacterium
ATCAAACTCAAGAAAATCCTGTGGATTATCAACAATTTTATGTTCCTCATCCATATCTTTTATTAAGATATCCAATTCTGCTGTAATTGCATCCATGATTGATTTGGTAACCATGCGCATGTTTTTTGACTGCACTTTTTTCTTTTTTTCAAGTTGTGTCAGTATCTTGGTATATTCAATATATTGTGCATTGCTCATGGGTTTTTCTGAACGTATGCGTTCGTATGTTTCCAGTATGTGCATATATTCCTGAAAACTCTCAGTAATTTTTCGCAGTTCATTGTAAAGGTCAGCTAGCCTGTTTTTATAATCAATCTTGCCTGATTCGGTAAATTGGATAGTATATTTAATTTTATTGGTAGTGAGCACAATAGAAAATTCATCATCAAATTTTTTAAAAAGCACATACGTAATAGCAGCCTTATCAGCCGGGCTGGGTTGAACACTGGAATTATTTTTAAATAATGTCATAATATCATTGGTTGATATATTCATAAGGGAAATCCCTTTAATGATATGCGGAGGTGTTTGGGTGGTTTGCTCCTGTGTTTCAGCTTCTTGTTGCTGAGATGCCTCTTGGTTTGACTGTATTGCTTTTCTTTTTCCGGGAAGAACATCCTGAGTTATTTGCATGATAGTTTGTACATAGGGATTTGTTATGTCAATGTAGACATTGTAGTAATAACAGATTATTATGTGAAGACGCGGAAGTAATTTATAGAATGTTGTGTACAGGCTGTTGCGGATAAATTTTTTCCTTTCATAGTATACTGAAGATTTTTGTTTTTCGATAGTTCCCAGCGTATCGTATGCAGTACGGTATGCCAGTTCAATTAATTCAATATATGGATAAAGAATATACAAACTTCTGTATATTGGGATGATGTGATTTTTAAGTTTTGCTGTACTTACCGGCTTGTTTTGCTGGATTATTTCTTCGATCTCGGTGAATCGCGTTCTGTCAAATATATTGGATATCATTACTATAAGTTCATAATAAAGGGGGTTGACAGCATCTAATTTTGCTATAATCTGCTTGCTGTATTGTGGATTAAATAGATAAAAATATTGCACCTGAAATTGCAGCAGTGCTGTTTTATAATCATGTATTACGTTGTAACAAAATCGATGCTTAAATGTGTCAGCAGAAAATCCGGTAACACCAAGAAATAGTAACCGTAAACGTATAAACAGGTGCGAAAGCTTTTTCTGAAGCCACGTTTCAAACACTACTTCATGTTTTATTTGAGGTTGTTTTGATTCCTTAACAGTATTTTTAGAGGGATATGTTCTTTTTGTACTGGTGGTTACTGTTGGTACTCTTTTTTTTAATTTAATCTGTTGGCTGTCATGTTCATTAACGATCTTACCGCCCGACTGTACAAACTTATCAAACATCTGTTTACGGGTTTTATCGTCTAATTCGTCAACCTTGATGTTTTCTTTTGTTCTATCTACTTTTTTCATGATGCTTCGCTCTATTAATAAATATACATACCATGTAATGTGTATGTCAACAACATTACAGGTTTTATTTTATATGTGGTTGCATTATGCACTGCTATGGATAACAATCTGAAAAAATCTTGTAAAAAAAACGCTATAACTGTATTAATTGTTACATTGTATTAAAGAATTACTATTATATACTATACTATAATAATTGAGGCACATTAATGGTTTCATTTCAGGTTTCAACAGGCAGAAAAGAAGAACTCATTGATATCACTGCTAAAGTGGCGGAGGCTGTTAGTAAATCATCTATTGATAGCGGCTTATGTGTTGTGTATGTTCCTCATACAACAGCGGCAGTCACTATTAACGAAAATGCGGACCCTGCAGTGTCCAAGGACATTTTACTGGGACTATCGCACATGAAATTAGAGTCGTTACATTTTGCGCATTTAGAAGGAAATTCCCCTGCGCATATTAAATCGTCACTGATTGGATGCTCAGTAAGTGTCATTGTCGAGAAAGGGCGCTTACAGCTTGGAACATGGCAGGGGATATTTTTTTGTGAATTTGATGGTCCGCGCACCCGTAAGGTTATGGTGCAATGTATTGGAACATAACAGTGTAATTTTTTGTTTTTTATGCTTTCCTGTACTACAATAGGATAGTATAAATAGTATAAATAGTATAAAGAACTATCGTATAAAATATGATGAGGTGCACGATGAATTATTTTACCGGTACTGATGAGTATGTTCTTTCGCAGGAATTGAAGGATAATGTAAATGTTGCTATAGCATTGGGCAGGCCATTATTGGTAAAAGGGGAGCCAGGGACGGGGAAAACACTCCTGGCGCATTCCATTGCCAGAGGATTGGGAAAACGTTTATTGGTTTGGAATATAAAATCAACAACAAAGGCTCAGGAAGGTTTATATGTATATGATACGGTGCAGCGTTTAAACGATGCCCGGTTTGGTGGTAAGGATGTTTCCAACATTAAACAATATATTAAGCTGGGGAAGTTGGGCGAATCATTTGCATCAGAAGAACAGGTGGTTCTTTTAATAGATGAGATAGACAAGGCGGATATTGAATTCCCCAATGACCTTCTGCACGAGCTTGATATCATGAATTTTTATATTCCTGAAACAGGCGAGACGATAGCAGCACAGCACCGGCCAATTGTCATTATAACCTCCAATAGCGAAAAGGAACTGCCCGATCCATTTTTACGGCGCTGTGTATTTCACTATATTGCATTTCCTGATGAAGAGCTTATGGAGAGGATTGTACGGGTACATTTTCCGGATATAGAGAAGAAGCTGCTCCGTGAATGTTTGAAGAAATTTTACTGGATTCGGCAGTTTGACATGTTGCGGAAAAAACCATCAACAAGCGAACTTGTTGACTGGATACAGGCTCTTAAAATAGGCGGTGTATCAATAAAAAAAATAGAGGATGAGATACCATTTATTGGAACACTCTTAAAGAAAAAAGAAGATATTGATGTTGTAGCAAACTCGGGCAAAACACATTATGCCTACAACAGCAGCATAAGGACGCGCGATGTTTATTAATTTTTTCTTTAACCTTAAAGCGCAGGGCGTGCCTGTTTCCATCCATGAGTGGATGGCTCTCCATGAGGCGCTGGTGCTTAATCTAAACGATGTAAGCCTGACTAAATTTTATTATATGGCACGGGCTATTCTTGTGAAGAATGAAGTATTGTATGACCGATACGATATTGCATTTCTGGATACATTTAAGGATGTTGAAACCACTGATGAATTGCTTGAACAAATTTTAGAAGGCTTAAAAAAGGTAAAGGAACTTCATCTAACCGAGGAGGAAAAGCGTCAGGTTGAAAAGCTCAATTTAGATGAAGTTCTGCGCAATTTTGAGGAACAACTGCGGCAGGGACATTATAAAAATCATGTTGGTGGCAATAAAGCCATTGGTACTGGCGGGCGTTCCACCCAGGGGGCATGGGGATATAATCCTGCAGGTATCAGAATTGGGCAGGGTGTATCACGGCATAAAAGCGCAGTGCAGATTGCTGAAAAGCGTGAATTTAAAAACTATTCCAATCAGATCATCCTTGATACACGGCAGATGAGGGTGGCGCTGTCGCATCTGCGCTCATTATTGCCTATTGGCCCCGAAGAACATCTGGATGTTGAGCAAACCGTTGATGCTACCAGTAAAAATGCAGGTGAGCTGGAGCTTATATGGAAAAAGAAAGAAAAAAAAGCAGCAAAGCTTATTTTACTCATGGATGCGGGCGGTTCAATGACTCCTTATGCCAGGCTGGTTGAAAGGCTTTTTTCAGCAGCATCTTCGCAAATCAGTAAATTAAAATACTTTTATTTTCACAATTGTATTTATCAGGATTTATGGAAGGATATTGAACGCTCAGAGAGCATAAGCACTGTTGACTTTTTAAAGAATACCGATAAAGACTATAAGCTTATCATTGTAGGCGATGCTGAAATGGCGCCATCAGAACTGACATGGGCAAACGGTGCTATTGATTATTGGTACCATAATGATATTCCTGGCATTGTATGGCTGCAGCGGTTGCGTGAAACATTTAAGTATTCACTATGGCTTAACCCTATCCCGCAGCGTTCATGGGATTATATCCAGACTACGCGGATGATAAAAAATATATTCCCCATGTTTGAACTTACCCTGGAAGGGCTTGATGAAGCAATCAAGCATTTAATATCAGGCAAGGTATTGCAAAAAGCTGTGTAAAAGGTTATGCCTTTTTACTGAAGTGATTGTTGCAATTCCAATTTTGTTACTGCCCGTTCACGATATTCACGTGCTTTTTGGTGATCAGGGTTAATAAGGAGTACTATATCCCATTCGGCAATAGCAGCCTTAAAGTTATCCTGCTCATAGTAGGTAACGCCATTTTGATAGTAGGTGTTTATGTTTGCCTCTAATTTGGTTTTAATGGTTGCAAGATAATTTGCGGTATTCCTGTATCCCGGTTCATTGTTGTCAATTTGTTTAAATGCCCGGTAGGCTGTTACATAATCTCCTTTTTTGTACGCTTTTTCACCATTTGCATAGAGATCATTGAGCTTTTCAATCCGTTTAATATCTTTTGCTATAGCTTGAGCTTTTTCATCCCACGGATTGACAGCAAGCGCTTTATTACAATATTTTTTTGCAAGAGCAGGATTTTTTGTCTTAGCTGCTTCTGCTTTTGATGTGTAAGGATATGAATTGTTATCAAGTTGGTTTTTTATCCTTGCCTTTAATGTTATAAGGTCAAGACTATTGGGATCAAATAGCTCGGCTTTATTACAGTTTTTATAAGCAGCGATATATCTCTTTTTTTCATATTGTTTCTTTGCAGTAGAGTAATAAGTATTATATTTTTTTGTTGCATACTTTGAACTGCGTATATTTGAAATTTGTTGTTTAACATCTTTATAATCAGGATCGCGCTGCTGGGCTTGCAAAAATTGAATCAACGCATTTTCTAAATCACCTTTACGTTTATATTGTATACCAGCATTATAATATTTTTTAGTCCGTTTTTGCAGGGCTTCGTTTGTAATGATCAAATATTGCTTTGCCCCTGAATGCTGAGGATCAATAGAAAGCACCGTTTCAAAATGTTCTTTTGCATTTTTATAGTCACCTTGCTTATAGAGCTGGATACCTTCCTGATAGTTTTCATTTATCTTCTTCTTTTGCTGCCTGTATACCGTTGCGCATCCTGAACTGGTTATGACAATACTTGCAACTATCAATAATGAAAGTAATCGGAATATTTTTTGCATACCAGCACCCCATGACTGTACTTATTTTTTATAGATATATACTAAAATTATATATGCTATATATGCAAGTAAAAATTTTCACAATAAATTAGGGTTGACAATTGATTATTTTGCATAACTATTGTGGATTGCTGCAATGAAGCAATGTAAATGAATAAAAATTTTTGGCGATAGTTATCCTGAACTCTGATTCATGATTTGATGTTAAGCAATCGATGCGGAGATGATCCTGTTCTGAAGGCAGACTATGATTCAACATGGCAGGAACGCATAATAACAGTGTAGAAAAGAATAGCATAATCAATGGAACATAAAATTATTGTAAGTGCAAAGGATATAGTTAAAACCTTTGTAATGAAAAAAGGAGCGTTGGGCAAGCATGGGCTTGTAAAAGCTGTTGATAGGGTAAGCTTATCCATACCTGAAGGGAATACCTATGGGCTGGTTGGCGAAAGTGGATGCGGTAAAACAACATTAGCCCGTGCATTACTCCGCCTCATTGAACCTGATAGCGGAGAAATAATGATACGGAATACTCCTATCCATACATTACAAAAAAAAGAATTACGGCAGTTTAGAAAGAATATGCAGATAGTTTTTCAGGATCCCTATGGTTCGCTGAATCCTCGTATGACTGTTGAAAAGATAATTGCTGAAGCGCTGAAGATTCATTGCCAATTGACAAAAAAAGATATTGTCAGCAGGATATCTGAATTATTGGCAATGGTTGGACTTGATAAACACTTTGCATCACGCTATCCTCATGAGCTCAGCGGCGGACAGCGGCAGCGGATAGGGATTGCGCGGGCGATTGCATTAAGCCCATCATTTATTGTACTGGATGAGCCAATATCAGCGCTTGATGTATCAATACAGGGACAGATTCTGAATTTATTGCTTGATATTCAGGAACAATGCGGGATGTCGTATCTTTTTGTTGCACACAATTTAGCGGTTGTTAAACATATCAGCACTATGGTTGGGGTAATGTATCTGGGCAAATTGGTTGAAGAAAATACTGCCAGCATGCTCTATAGAAAGCCTCTCCATCCGTATACGCGCAGTTTATTGTCGTCCATCCCGGATGTTAAACCGGTAAAGCATTTGTTCTCGGTTGTGAAGGGGGAGATCCCCTCTCCGGAAAATCCTCCAGCAGGATGTCACTTCCACCCACGCTGTCCCTGGGTTATGCCGGTATGTAAAGAAGCATATCCGGCGATAGTTACTGTTAATGGAGCAAAGGTTGCATGCTTTCTGTATCACTGACAATAGGGTTGTTGCTTGTAGCTGTTTTCAATAATTCCCCGGCACAGGATGAATTGGCAGTAACTATCGAACAAAAACCGCAATACACCATTTATGAGAGGGAAGGAATTTTATACTGTACGGGCAACACCGAAGCTGCAGTTTGTAACAATAAAGGCGCTGATGAGCTTGCCGCTAATAATATAAACACTGCAATAGCGATATTTCAGGAAGGGTTAGTCCATGCTCCTTTATTTTATCCGTTTCTGTATAATATTGGGATTGCCTATATGCGCAATAGGCAGTTTGATGAAGCACGGGTTTATTTAGAAAAAGCAAAACATATTGTTCCGGAAAATCCCAGGATATATATTCTGATAGGAGAGCTCTATGCTTTTACCGGCAGGGAGGGGGATGCTCTTGTTTTGTTTAAACAGGCATTAAACATTCATAAGAAAGAGCTGGATGCCATTATTAAGATTGGTACTATCTATATTGAGCGCAATCAACTGGAGTTAGCATTGCGGTATTTTAACAGCGCACTGGATATTAATCCAAAATACCCTGATGCTGGTATTGGTGTTGCAAAAGTTTTTTTTAAAAAAGGGGAATATTATAAGGCGCTGATACGATTAAAATCTATTGATATCACACAAGGAAACTATGATAAAGCCTATCACTACTATTATGCTGAAAGCTCATATAAATTAAAAGATTATAAGACAGCATATGAGCAATACAAGCAGCTATTAGTGTATAAAGATGATATATTTTTTCTTACCCATTCATATGCTTTAATTGAACACAGGATGAATCTTGCCAGACAGTTTGCTGAACTTGAAAATGTACAATAGCATACTCAGGCTTAGCCCACAAAAGTATTTCCATCATTATTTCATCATAAAACTGGAAATCTCTAAAAATATTTTTTTCTGCATATTTTCAAGCATTTTTAACAACTGTGTGTTAAGCTCTCTATCGGCGCTTCGTTTTTGAACATATTTGTTAATCTCGTTAATTTCACTTCTGAGTATTGCATTAACCTTTTCAAGTGTTTCAATGTATTCGGCAGTTCCCTGCGATTGTATATGAAGCTTTCGTTTTCGTATCTCTTCGCTTAACTGTTGCTCTTTTTCTTTTTTTGTCTTCTCCATGACAATAATTTCATCAAGGGCTTTTTGTGCTTCAAATGGTGCATTCTTTTTATTGGCAATGTAATAAATTGGTATATACGCTGGAGATGCAAGGATGTAGGGCAAACTATTGCATGCATAATCATTTTGAATTGATGTATATAAACCATCATCTATGATGCCATAGTTATATAATGTATTATGGAGATACCTATCCATGGTAAGGACTATAAAATACTGCCCAAACTCCATAACCAGAGCATGGTAACACTGTATAATTGCATTAAATGGATTGAATGCATGCTGATTAAAATGCTTAATATCATATTCCATTGCTATACAGGCATTGGCAATATTCATTGCATTCTCTGAATATGCAACAATTGAATGAGGCAGTATATATTTAATATGCACGGCATTGTTTTTGCAATGATTAATAATAAGTGAATGCAGGGTGTCACGTTTGCTTACTGTTTCTTCAAGTGTTTCAGGATTAGATTCCTGCGGGATGGTTATTTTCATGATATAATATTTTTTTAACCATTCAATTTTACCGTGTTTAATGGTGATAGCTTCTGGAGTTACTGATGACAAGTCCACGCCATTTTTTTTGTATAAATTACCAATGAAAGTGGCAATATCATCGCTTATTTCTGACGGGATATTGTGTAAAAAATGTATTATTTCTGATACTATTGCATATTCCTCTTTTAAAAGAGAAAGCAAAAAAAACGAAAATTCAGGAAGTTTACTATTTTGAAAAATAAATAATATTTCTGATTGGATTTCCTTGTTTTTAATGATAAGCATCTCTTTGATATGGTTTTCAACGTCTTTATTATTAAGCTGAACCAACACCGCGCAGGCATACATCCGCACCCGTATCCCCGATTCTTTTAAGCAATCCAGCAAAAAATGTATTATTGGCCGTTTATTAAAATCTCTGAGGCGGGGTATGATACTGCTGATTGCCTGTAGAATTGATTCTTTTATTGCAGTATCATTTGATTCATTAAATTGTGCAATAAGCCATTCTATATCTTTTCCCTCTCCGCAATGCCCAATACAAAGAATCGCTGCTTTTTTTACACTATTGCTGGCATGAGTTTGTACTATATTCTTCAATATTTCTGTGCTGCCTTTGAATTGTGCTATTTGCATGGTTGTTAACAGATTGAGGGCAATCTGTACAACCTCATTACCAGTGGACGTATTTTTTAAAACTTCAAAAAGGATTGCCGAGGCATGCTCATCTTTGTAGTGGATAAAATAGTTGAGTGCAAATAGCTGTTCTTTTGCATCTCCGGATAAAAGCATAAGCTCCAGCTCGCCCAGCATGTAGGGGTATTGCATTGCTGCCAATGTATTTATGCATGCATCAAAGATAACGTCATCCCTGTATTTTTTACAATAATTATAAATTTTCACCA
>DAOLVF010000037.1:9162-20337 GCA_035420565.1 Spirochaetota bacterium
GCATCAAAGATAACGTCATCCCTGTATTTTTTACAATAATTATAAATTTTCACCAGCAAAGGGGCGGCAGATTGTATATTGAGTTTTGCAATGATAGCACATAGCCTGACTATCCTATCACGCAGAAATCGTTTTTCAAAATCAATGGTTTCCAATCGTGATGCGCTTATCTCTCTGCTTTTTGGATCGCTATCGTAAAGCATTTCAATAAGAAGCAAAAATCCCTCTCTGCTGGAACTATCAATTTGCTGGATGTGATTGGTGATGGGAGTAAGTATTGTGGCAATTTCACTATTGTTATTATATTTCAGATAATGAACAATCATATTCAATAATTGTGGTGTTAATTCGGATACAATAAAATTTCTTATTTTTTGAACAATTTCAGGGAGATTTTTTTCTTCTACTTCTGAAATCATGTAATTTTTACGGTATAGCTCAAAAAACGAATCCAGTGAAACAGTAAAGTAATTGAACATTTTGTCTTTTAAAATGGTACTTGTTCTGTCGGTTTGAAGTGCTGTAAAGAATGTTAAAACATTTTCTATTATAATTTTATTATGGTGCGGAGTAACAACCCCCAGTGATATGAGTATCCGTATGAATGGTTCAGGATCCCGTAATTGGGTAATAGCATGTTGCAGAAGTATCAGAAGATGTTCTTTTTCACTTTCATTGTCTGATGTGAGTATCTTCATGAGGTATTCGTTAGTTTCCCGGTGCTTGCACATAATAAGTGCATGTATGCATGCTATCTTTGTTTTCAGAGAATATTCGCTAAATTGTGGTAAAAGCTTTGATAAAAACACTCTGAGTTCAATGACAAGGTTACTATCGCCTGGAGTAGAATCTTTTTCTTTATTGGTATTTATAATGTCCTGACCTATAAAAGCAATGGCATCCAGTATTCCTGTGAGCGTACTTTCATCCTGATTTAAGAAGGACTGCAATACTTTAATATCATGGTAAAGTGCAAGTGCACGTAATGCATAATACCGTATGATATGATGTGCAGAAGTATCATTTAGAATTGTTTTCAGTGTTGTAAGGAGTGTGATGTCCTGCTGATGCACTATTCGGATAGTGTCCAGACATTCTATGACAGCATTGTGATGAGATTCATCAGCATAATGGTGCATCACATAGTTGTTAAGGACTGCAGTTGAATCGACGTTACCAAACACTTTCAGATATGAACAAATGGCAATTATCTCTTCATCGGTAATGGATTGTCCTAAAAGAGCATGAAAATGCTGCGTAAAACCTTTAATGTTATAATGGACTATAGTATAAATGCAGCTTAACCGTATTGCCGGTTCAGCCTGAAGCTCTGAGCATAGCAGAGCGTATGCTATCTGGCTATGCGATGATGCAATAACAGGATGCAGGCATATCCTTACATAGTGCGTAAATGACAGGCTTTTTGTTAATTCTAATTTAATTGATTGTAAACTATCACGTTCCATAGCGCACCTTTTTATAAAGGGTTTATACAGTTTATATAACAATAGAAAGTATTGTTTGTAATACTGTAAATTAGAATATTACTTTTGATAAAAGTAAAGATAAAAAAAAGCTTGAAATTGTAAGCATATAGTAATATATTGATTAATTAAGGTAGTTGGTTTTCTGCTTTTTGTTTTTCTGCTTTATTGTATAGTGTAATGTAAAGCGGGTGGCGTATGCCACTCTTTTTTTTAGGCTTTTTATCCTTACCATTATTGTTGCGAGATAACAATGAAAATCAATGATGATTTGCAGGCAATGATACAAAGTGTTGCCGGTGATCTGGGATATATGATATATGATGTTGTGCTCATTATACATGGCAGGTCACCGCGTATCACTGTAAAGATTGACCATCTGCAAGGAATATCGCATTATGACTGTGAAAGGTTTAGCAAGGAACTATCGCACAGGATAGATAGCAGAAAACTTCTGGATGATTATATTCTTGAAATATCATCGCCGGGGCTGAAACGGGAGTTGCGAACGATTGATGATTATATCAGGTTTACAGGTGCGCCTGTGAAAGGGGTATACCTGGAGGATGATGTAAAGAAAACATTCAAAGGGCATCTTGAGAGGGTTGACAATGCGATAGTTACTATTGATGAAGGACAAAAGATTATTGTTGTTCCCTATATGCAGATAGTTAAAGCAAATTTAGATTATTAAAGGTGATTGCTATGAGTGGAAATTTTTTTGAAGCGCTACACCAGATTGCAACTGAAAAAGGTATAACTCGTGAAATGATTGAGGAGATAGTGCAATCTGCAATGGTATCGGCTTATAAGAAACAATATGGCATTACCAGGCCAGTTGATATTGCCTTTGATAGAGACAAAAATACCGTGAAGATAATTTCACGTAAACTGGTTGTACGGCTTCCCAAAAACTATGCTGAAGAAATATCACTGGAGGACGCACAAAAGATTAAGCCGGATGCAAAGTTTGGCGATGAAGTTGTGGTGGAAGAAAATCCTCTTGAAACGTTTGGACGCATTGCTGCTCAGACTGCCAAGCAGGTGATATTACAAAAGATAAAGGAAGCAGAAAAAAATATTGTATACGATGAATATAAAGATAAGGTAAACGAGCTTATCAACGGGTATGTACAGCGTAAAACCAAAGAAGCGCTTTATATTGATTTAGGGAAAACAGAGGGTATTATTCCTGCACGTGAGCAATCGCCCCTTGAGCACTATAAGATTGGAGACAGGGTTAAGGCGATAGTCCTTACTGTGCAAAAAAACAGTAAAGGCCCAAGTGTTGTTTTATCGCGTGCTCACCCAAAATTTGTGGAAAAACTTTTTGAAATGGAGATACCCGAAATTTACGATGACATAGTTAAGATTGTTTCCATTGTACGCGAAGCCGGCTTGCGTACCAAAGTTGCAGTCACCAGTGACAGGGATGATATTGACAGCGTTGGTGCATGTGTGGGTATGAAGGGAGTCAGGATACAGTCTATTGTGCGCGAACTTGAAGGTGAAAAGGTAGATGTTATAGAATATTCTCCCAATAAAAAAGTTATGGCAACAAATGCGCTGACACCGGCAAAAGTAAAGGAAATTATAGAAACACGTGATGGTTCTGTTATAGCGGTTGTAGATAATGATCAATACAGGCTGGCAATAGGTAAAAATGGACATAATGCGCGTTTAGCGGTAAAATTGTGTGGATTTAATATCGATATCAAGACCGAGGATCAGTACCGTGAATTCTTAAGTTCAAGTGAATCACGGGCATTGGTTGAGCAACTTTTTGCCACAACACAGGATGGTGAAACACCATTAGAGGAATTGCCAGGGCTTGATGCTCGTACTATCACATTGCTTGAAACAGGCGGTATCTTCTCGGTTGAGGATCTGGTTGAGAAATCCGTTGAGGACCTTATGAACATTGATGGTATAGGAGAAAAAACAGCTCAGAAGATTATTAATATAATTCAAGAATATGTTGACTTTGAAGAAGATGATTATGAAGATGAACAGGAAGATAAGGAATAGATGCTCCTGTCAATAATTTTAGTATGAATAGGGATTTGTTAATGAAAGCAATTGATGTTGCAACAAAAAATCATGTTTCAACGGATGATGTTATAAAAATCTGCAAGGAATTAGGCATCCCTTGCGACAATGAACAAAGCGATTTGCACAACGATGATGTATTTCTTATTGAAAAGAAGATTCAGATTATTAAGGAGCATCGGGCTCAGGAAGCCAAAAAGCTGATTCAACAGGCTGAGTTAAAAAAGAAGATTAAATTAAAACGGAAGGTACATGTTGCAAAAGAACTAAAGAAAGAAACAGACGGTAAAGGAGAAACGGTAATCCATGAGGGAACTGATGCCAGAAAAAAAGCAGAGGTAAAAACTGCTGAGCCGTCTAAACAAGGAAGGGATGAACATAAGGATGGGCAAAGAAAAAATGAAAAATTTGAGAGAAAAGACAGGCAGGGTAAGCCTTTTAACAAATTTTATAAAAAAGATGGAAAAAAAGACGATCAAAAACTAAAACATGGCGGACTAGAACAAAAGCCGGAAAAACCATCAGCGCAACCCTTACATGATAAAAAGGATGTTGCTGTTATTGATAAAGAAGTTGTTGATTTGCAGAAGCGGCAAAAAGATAAAGGAAAAGAAAAGGAAAAAGAAAAAGATAAAGATAAACGTCTTCTGAAAAAGGAGAAAGCAGAGTTTGACGAAAAACTGTCATTATTGAAAAGGAAAAAGGAAGCTTTGCCAAGGGAAGCTGTTACTCCAAGAGAGATAGAAATTACAGAAACGATTACCGTGGGTGACCTTGCCAAAAAGATGAATATAAAGGCAAGCGAGGTTATAGCCAAGCTTATGTCGATGGGTGTGATGGCAACTATCAATCAGGTCATTGATGCCGATACTGCTTCAATTTTAGCTGGTGAATATGGCACCGAGGTTAAGGTTGTTTCGCTGTATGAAGAAACTGTTATACGAGCAGAGGAGGAAGATAGGCCAGAAGATTATGTTTTGCGTCCACCCATTGTTACTGTTATGGGTCATGTTGACCATGGTAAAACAAAACTTCTTGATGCAATCAGGACAACCAATGTTGTGGATACTGAACATGGTGGTATTACTCAGCACATTGGTGCTTATCGGGTAAAGGTTGGCGAAAAATATGTTACGTTTTTAGATACACCCGGCCATGAGGCGTTTACCACAATGCGTGCACGTGGTGCAAGCGTTACCGATATAGTTGTTTTAGTTGTTGCTGCTGATGATGGTGTTATGCCGCAAACAATAGAAGCAATAAACCACGCAAAAGCAGCAAATGTACCAATCATCGTTGCTATAAATAAAATTGATTTACCTGAAGCAAATCCGAATCGAGTTAGGCAGGAATTAACCTCCTATGAGCTGATACCTGAGGAGTGGGGTGGAACAACGCTTTTTGCTGAAATTAGTGCAAAGCAAAAAATAAATATCAATGAGCTTTTAGATTTAATTTTGATTCAGGCTGAGATGCTGGAATTAAAGGCAAATCCAGCATTGAAGGCAAAAGGGGTGGTTATTGAATCTAAACTTGATCCAGGCAGAGGACCCATCGCTACGGTGCTGGTTCAAAATGGTACGTTAAGGGTTGGCGACCCGTTTGTGGTTGGGCTTTATTCGGGCAGGGTGCGAGCCATGTTTGCTGATACTGGCGAACAGGTTTATGAAGCCACTCCGTCCATGCCTGTTGAGGTGCTGGGAATAAGCGGTGTCCCTTCGGCTGGCGACCCATTTCAGGTAGTAGAATCGGAAAAATATGCCCGACAGATAGCTCAGAAAAGGCAGGAGCTTGTACGTCTGGAAAGCGCTCAGAAGGTAAAGAAGGTTACTCTGGAAGACCTTAATGCAATGATTAAAGAAGGTGAGATTAAGGAACTAAAGATTGTTATTAAGGCTGATGTTGATGGCTCAGTACAGGCATTGCGCGACTCTTTACAGAAACTTTCTACCAACGACATACGGGTAAAGGTTATACATGCGGCAACTGGTGGTATCAATGAATCGGATGTTATGCTGGCATCCGCTTCAAATGCAATTATTATTGGCTATCAGGTGCGTCCATCATCAAAAGTAGCAGAGATAGCTGACAAGGAAAATGTCTCGATCCAATATTACAATATTATCTACGATGCCATTGCTGATGTGAAGGCTGCGATGGAGGGTATGCTATCTCCTGAGATGAAAGAAGAGATAACATCCACCGGTGAGATTAAACAAACATTTAAGATAAGCAAGGTTGGAACTATTGCCGGCGCTGTTGTACTCACCGGGCGCTTGAAACGAAGCGATAAAATACGGCTGTTACGAGATAGTGTAGTGGTATTTGATGGGAAGCTCAATTCGCTGAAGCGCTTTAAAAATGATGCAGGTGAGGTTGAAGCAGGACAGGAATGCGGTTTTACACTGGAAAATTTTAACGACATCAAAGAAGGTGATACCTTTGAATCATATCAAATAATAGAGATAAAAAAGAAATTGGGAGACAACTCACGTAAATAGTGGCATAACCATGGGGTACAGAAAACAAAAGTTAGAAGCACAAATACAGAAATTAATTGGCACCCTTATTGTAACCGAACTCAAAGATCCCAGGATTGGTTTTGTAACGGTAACACGGGTAAAGATGAGTAAAGATTATGCATATGCTGATGTATATATTTCAATCCTGGGCGATGAACATGACCGGCAAAAGACATTAGAAGGGCTACAATCTGCACGCGGATTTGTACAGTACCGGGTGGGGAAGTCATTACGTATCCATACTATACCGGAAGTGAGGTTTTATGTGGATACGTCAATTGAAGAAGGCGTTACCATGGTAAATCTGCTTGAGAAGCTGCAAAAAGAATCTGCTAAAAATGATAATGGTGATAGTTCCAGTAAATCATGAAAGTTTCATATAGTAAGGGTTGCGTGCTGGTTATAGACAAACCTGCAGGATACACCTCTTTTGATATTATCAGCATAATCAAAAAAAAATTGAAGGTAAAAAAAGCTGGCCATACAGGAACGCTGGATAAGTTTGCATCGGGTGTTCTGGTTCTGTGTACGGGGTGGACTACTAAACTGGTGCCGTATTTTATGGATATGGATAAGCGGTATATTGCAACCATTCAGTTAGGGATTGCAACCGACACCCATGATTGTGAGGGTGCCATCATTGCAACCCATGAAGTAAACTGTACCTTTGAAGAGATAGATTCATGTCTGCAGGATACATTTGTTGGTACTATCAGCCAGACCCCGCCGCTTTACTCAGCGGTAAAAATCGGCGGAAGACGCGCTTCAGATAGAGTACGACGGGGTGAAGAGATTACTATTGCCCCGCGAACAGTCTGTATTTATGCAATCAATGTTCTTAACTTTGATAAGCAGCGCGCACAGATTACACTGGATGTTTTATGCAGCAAGGGAACCTATATCAGAGCACTTGCTCGGGATTTAGGTAACAGTTTACAGGTGGGCGCTCATGTTGTGCGGCTGCAGCGTATAGCGGTTGGACATTTCAGTGTTGATAATGCTTTACGGCTGGAGCAGTGTGATGAACTGCCTGGCAAAGAAATAAAAAACATCGACGGGGTATATGCTCCCTATGACGCCTTATATGAATTTGGTGTGGTTGAAGTTAAAGAAAAAGCGCTTATTAATATTAAGCATGGTAAACACCTTACTGCTGATGATGTTGTTACTGCCACTGAGAAAAATGAACTGTTCAGGGTAATCCCTGAAGGACAAAAGGTGCTTGTGGCGATAGCTCATAAACAAGGGGAAGTGTACCGATGTGAAAGAGTTTTTGTTGAAGAAATTGATATGCTTGATACAATACTATAATAGTATATATAAAAGTATATATAAATTTATTTCTTGACTGATTTTAGCTTGCAATAGCAGTGTTAACAGTTACGATTAGACTAACTATGAATAAAAAGTATTTTAAGTAAAGTGATAGGTAAGGAGGAGAAAAGCGTCGTATGGTTGAAAAAAATGAGATTATCAACAAATACCGGGTGCATGAAAAGGATACCGGTTCAACTGAGGTACAGATTGCTCTTTTAACTGAGCGGATTAATCATCTTACTGAGCATTTTAAGGTACACATCAAAGATCATCATTCAAGACGTGGATTGCTTAAGCTGGTAGGTACACGAAGAAGGCTGCTTGATTATCTTAAGAAAAAGGATGTGATGAAGTACAGGGAACTGATTAAATCTCTTGGTATACGAAGGTAGAGCAGAAACAATGGTATTACATTTTAGGTGTGAAGGAATGAACAATGAATAAGGAATTTGCAGTAACAATAGGAAATGATTTAATTCAGTTCAGTACAGGCATTTTAGCAAAGCAGGCAGATGGTGCAGTAGTTGTTTCCTGTGGTGAAACCATTGTATTTTCATCTGCTGTTGCTTCAAAAAAGGTTGTAGAAGGGCAGGATTTTTTTCCATTAACGGTTGATTACCGGGAAAAGCATTATTCAGCAGGCAAAATACCGGGTGGATTTATTAAGCGTGAGGGCAGACCAAGCGATAAAGAGATCCTTACCAGCCGGTTGGCCGACCGTCCCATACGTCCTCTTTTCCCGGATGATTTTGTCAACGAGGTGCAGATTATTATCTATGTTTTATCAGCGGACAGGGAACATCAGCCTGATATCCTGGCAATAAATGCTGCTTCCGCAGCGTTAAGCATCTCAGGTGTACCGTTTAAAGGACCGGTTGGCGCTGTAAGGGTTGGAAGGGTTGATGGGCAATGGATTGTGAATCCATCTTTTCAGGAAATGGAAAACAGCGATATTGACCTTGTTGTAGCCGGTACCAGAAAAGCGGTAACCATGATTGAAGGACAGGCAAAAAATTTATCTGAAGATGCCATGATACAGGCAGTAGAATTTGCCCATGCAAATATCATTAAACTGTGCGAAATTCAGGAAGAATTGAAAAATACCTGCGGCAAACCATTAATGCAGTATATACCAAAACTGAGCGATAACAAGCTTGAAAAGGTTATTCGTGAGAAGTACTTTACTGCAGTTGAAAATTTTAAAGAATATACGGAAAAGAAAGCACGTGAAGATGCAAAAGATGCTATCATAACCGCTATTACCAATGACCTGAAAGAACAATTTCCCGATACAATAGCACTTGTTCCTGAGATTGTTGATGCAATGGATGCCGAGGTGATACGCTCACGTATACTTGATGAAGGTTCCCGCCCTGATGGCAGAGGACTGAACAATATTCGTCCCATTGATATTATGGTTGGCATCCTTCCACGGGCTCATGGTTCGGCGCTGTTTACCCGTGGTCAAACACAAAGCCTTGGGATAGTTACCCTTGGAACTGTTGCTGAGTCTCAGCGTATTGACAGCATAGATTTACTGGAAGAATCATATAAGCGCTTCATGCTGCATTACTACTTCCCGCCATTTAGCACTGGTGAAGTTGGCAGGGTTGGCGGAGTAGGAAGACGCGAGATAGGACATGGCATGCTTGCCGAACGCGCCATTGAATATGCTATTCCCGATGAGAAGGAATTTCCGTATACAATACGCGTTGTTTCAGAAGTTTTAGAATCGAACGGTTCATCATCAATGGCAACGGTATGTGCCGGGTCACTTGCTTTGTTTAATGCCGGGGTGCCAATGAAGGATCAGGTAGCCGGGATTGCCATGGGATTAGTACTGGAAGGCGAGCGATATGCAATCTTAAGTGATATTCAGGGGATTGAGGACCATTTAGGTGATATGGATTTTAAGGTGGCAGGCACGGCAACAGGTATTACCGCATTTCAGATGGATATCAAGATCGAAGGCATAACTACCGAAATTATGCGCAAAGCGCTGGAGCAGGCAAAAGAAGGAAGGCTCTATATACTGGAAAAGATGAATTCAGTCGTTTCCCAACCTGCACAGGAACTATCGCCCCATGCGCCAAAAATTGCCGTAATGAAAATTGAGATAGAAAAGATTGGTGAGGTCATAGGACCGGGCGGAAGAGTAATAAAAAAGATTATTGAGGAAACGGGTGCCGAGATTAACATTGAACAGGATGGTACTATCTTTATTTCAGCCAATGAACAAAGCGCAATTGATAAGGCACAACAGGCAATCAAGGGGCTGATAGAAGAGGTTGAGGTTGGCACCATCTATAAAGGTGTTGTAAAACGTATTACCGACTTTGGTGCATTTGTTGAAGTTTTACCTGGTAAGCAGGGTCTGGTACATATTTCAAAACTGGATTTTAACCGTGTTGAAAAAGTCAAGGACGTGCTTAAGGAAGGCGATGAGGTAATGGTTAAGGTGATAGGCATTGATGATCAGGGCAGGATTAATCTAAGCCGTAAAGATGCTATGAAAAAACATTAGATTGTCCCATGGTTCATAAATTTACACTTCCTGATGGGCTTGTTGTCTTGTTAGAGCCAATTGATAATGTTGTATCTATTTCGTGCGGGTTATGGATACGGGTTGGTTCGCGGCACGAAAAAGCCAATGAAATGGGGTATGCCCATTTCATTGAGCATATGCTGTTTAAAGGCACCAAAAAATACAGCTCAAAAGATATTGCTCGCCTTGTTGATAGGGTTGGCGGCCAGCATAATGCAGCTACCAATCGTGAGTATACCTGCTATTATATCAATGTGGTTTCTGATTATTTAGAACTGGCATGCGAGATATTGTCCGATACCTACTTTAATTCCATCTTTGATGCCGAAGAGATAGAAAAAGAAAAAAATGTTGTCCTTGAAGAAATACGCATGTACGAAGATACCCCCGATGAACATATACATGATCTTTTTATGGAAAATATGTTTTATCAAAGTCCTCTGGGTCATCCTATCCTGGGTGTTGTTGATACGGTTACTACAATTAATAGAGATTCCATTGTTGAGTTTTATAAACAGCACTATAGTGATGATAATTGCCTTTTTGCCATCTCCGGCAATTTTACTGTTGATAATGCCCGTACTATTATAGAAAAATATTTTTGCAGTAATTGTTCACCAGAAAATAATGCTCCGGCTGTTATGCCACAGCCATCGAAACGATTGTACCGCTACCATATGGACAAGGATTTAGAGCAGATTCATCTGTGCATTGGGACAGATGGATTAAGTAAGGTTGATGATGACAGGTGGGCATATTATCTCTTTAATACTATTCTGGGCGGCAGCATGTCATCACGCCTTTTTCAAAATATACGTGAAAAAGAGGGTTTGTGCTACAGCATATATTGTTTTCATTCGTCATTTATGGACACCGGCATTTTTGGAATCTATTGCGGGACATCCCCGTCACAATATAATAAATTATTACCGCTGATTGCCAATGAGTGCAAACAAATTGTATCACAGGGTATTACCCAGGAAGAGCTTTCGGATGCCAAAAGCTATTTAATTGGCAATATGGCATTGAGCCTGGAGAGTACTGAAGTGCGCATGAGCCATATAGCAAAAAATGAGATGATCTATGGGCGACATTTTACGTTTCAGGAGATAGCGCGTGAAATACAAACCGTAACCATGGATGACTTTATGCGTATTGCCTTCCGCATCTTTAACAATGCACAGTTTTCGCTTGTGACCATTGGAAAACTCCCCCAGCATCATATAGACACCTTTCATCTTGATTTGTAATGCGATAG
>DAOLVF010000038.1:0-20252 GCA_035420565.1 Spirochaetota bacterium
AAAACAATGTGAGGTTTTCATAAGCAGGAGGTTCTTTATAGCTCTTTATCTATTCGCCTTTGAATTCTGGTTTTCGCTTTTGAGCAAAAGCCATCATCCCTTCCATACAATCTTTTGTGGTAAATAATTTAGCTAATTCTTCTCTTTCCATCTTTAAGTGCATTTCAGGTGACATAGAAGGACCGGCAGACATAACTTTTAATATTGCCTTAATTGACAATGGAGGACGATTAGTTAGTTCTTCAGCAAATTTCATCACCTCATCCATATATCCTTCATCATATACTCTGTGTACCAAACCTAAAGCCAGAGCTTCATCTGCCTCTAACTGTTTTCCAA
The DNA here is from genome assembly GCA_035420565.1 of Spirochaetota bacterium. Lineage (GTDB taxonomy): Bacteria > Spirochaetota > UBA4802 > UBA4802 > UB4802 > UBA4802. The sequence continues at coordinate 340 of DAOLVF010000038.1, forward strand.
AAAGTATCATTTCCAGGGCTTTAGCACGTCCAACAAGGCGCGGCAAACGGAGTGTCCCACCATACCCAGGCATTATCCCCAGATTTGTTTCCGTTAAACCAATACGAGCACCTTTTTTCATTATTCGTATGTGGCATGCCATTGACAGTTCACATCCGCCTCCCAATGCATGACCATTTATTGCAGCAATGACTGGTTTAGGATAGTCCTCTATCTTATTCCATATATCCTGACCACGCTTTAAAAAATCAACTGCACTGAAATCACCAAAGCCCTGCGATAGATCAGCACCAGCACAAAATATTTTATCACCCGAACCAGTAATAACAAGCACGCGGATGTTGTTATCAATTTCCAGGGTATCAAGATATTTCCGCATTGTTTCAAAAACATCATGGCTCAACTGGTTTGCTTTTGGTTTGTTGATAGTTAAAATTGCAACCATTCCTTTTTGTTCTAATAATACTGCATCTGACATAGCATACCTCCTATCTTCCTATAGTTTTAAATGAACCATCAATTATTTCAGGTTCTGGCTTTAAAATGTCAAGTTTATATCGTTGCGACAGATAATTCAGGCAATCTGTCAATTGTTGAGGTTGCACCCCAGATGCTAAAGCAAAAGGACCAGCAAATGCATTCATTCCGTATTTAACACCATCATCAATATCAGCAACATTGGCGGCAATTCCTTCCTTAAATACTTTGACTGCTTCATTCACCTGTACAGCCATAAGGTGCAGCGGAGTAATCTCTTCTGTATCAGGCATTTCAGGTATAACCGCTCTTCCATTTTTCCATTCATAAATACCTTTGCCACTTTTCATTCCTAAATTTCCCTTGGATAAGCATTCCATTAAAAATTTTCCAGGCTTATACTGTGGCGATAGTGTCTGTGCATAATATTCCAGAGTATGACAAAATACATCAAGTCCAACAAAATCTGCTGTTTCAAAAGGCGCCATTTTAACACCCATCTTCTTCATTTTACCATCAATCTGTGCAGGATGAATTTTCCCTTCATCAAGGATAGCGCTCAGTAGTGCCTGATTTGGTGCATTGATTCTATTAACAATAAATCCCGGCCTATCTTTTAAAACCCTCACAGGAATTTTATCAATCTTTTTGGCAAGTTCATACAATATATCGATAGTTTTTTCTGATGTTTTTGCACCATAGATCAATTCAACTAATTTCATTCTTGTTACTGGATTAAAAAAATGCATCCCGGCAAATCGCTCAGGATTATTTACTGCAGTTGCAATATCTGTAATACTCATCGTTGAAGTATTGGTGGCTAATATTGCATCAGCAGCACATGCAGCAGAAGCTTGTGAAAATACCTCTTGTTTAAGCTTCATATTTTCAGGTACAGCTTCAATGATAACCTGCGCATCAGACACCCCTTTTTTCATATCAGTTGTAACATTTATTTTTTTCATCACCTCATCAACTGTGCCGTTCAGTTTTCCTTTTGATTCTAAAAAATCTAAACTTTCCTTAACTTTTTTTAATGCAGTATCTAAAAACTCTTGTTTAATATCAATCATGGTAACCGGAAAGCAATTTTGGGCACAAACCTGTGCTATACCATGTCCCATAGCACCTGAGCCTATAACTGCAATGTTCTTTACATCATCGATAGTATTCATAAACACCTCCTATGAAATAATGATAATGATTATAAATCTATATTACTTTAACTCTTTACTTGACATTTCCAGTACATTGCGGGCAACAATAAGATGCTGAATTTGTCCCGTACCCTCAAATATATCCATAATTTTGCTGTCTCTCATCCACTTTTCAGCTAAATAGTGAGTTGAATAGCCAACAGGCCCTAAAAGCTCACAGCAGCGCTGCGTAACCAGTGTTGCATACCGTCCGGCTTTTGCTTTTGCCATTGAAGCTTCAAGATTATTAAATTGACCATTATCAGCCATCCATGCAGCACGCCATGTTAAAAGACGCATTGCTTCTACATTTGCCTCCATCATATACAATTCACGTTCAACTGCGGAAATATTTGCAGTATTTTTCTTATAATCAAATGTGTATCCCTTTTGTTCAAATTGTTCTTTAGTAAATTCTACTGCTGCTCGTGCTATACCGGTAGCCATAGCAGCAACCATTGGTCGGGTATTATCAAAGGTTTTCATCACTCCTTTAAAGCCTTCAGTGGACATCTTTACTTCTGGATCGCCTAATATGTTGTTATAGGGTATTCTACAATCGCTTAAAACAAAGGTTCCGGTATCTGAGGCTCTGATACCCAATTTATGCTCTAAATGTTCTAATGTAAATCCTGGAGTTCCTTTCTCTACTACAAATGATTTAATACCTGATTTGCCAGCCTTTTTATCAACTGTCGCCCAAACAACTACCACCTCACTTCTATCAGCACAGGTTACAAATATCTTTTCACCGTTCAATACCCAGAAGTCACCATCCCGAGTTGCTGTAGTGGTAATGGCACCCGAATCAGAACCAGCACCTGGCTCGGTAATTGCCATCGCGGCCCATTTATTTCCGAATCGTTCAAATTGTTCATCATTAGCAACTGCAATGATAGCTGCATTGCCCAAACCAGCATTGGGGAACGATAATAGCAGCGCTGCATCACCCCAGCACATCTCTTCAATAGTTGCTACCATTCCTAAATTTGCACCTCGTTTTGGTTTTTTTTCTTCACCAGATGATGATTTTTCACCGTCTTTTTTTTTCTTGGGACGAGCCATAACTTTAATATTCCTGAACATATCAAGTTCTTTTGGATATTCATGTTCAGCTTCATCATACTTTCGTGATATAGGGCGCAATACTCCTTCAGCCAATTTGCGCATATTGTTTTGTAATGTTACTAAATATTCAGGTGTAACTAATTGAATCATACATATACCTCCACTGGTTTATATAATTGCCATACCTTCACATAGTGCTATGCTTCTACCATTGCGATAATACCGCTCAACAGGATGGTCGCGAATATAACCATGGCCTCCAAGTATCTGGACACCATAGTCAGTAATCTTCATGGTCATTTCACCTGCATACATCTTTGCTAAATATGATAACCTTGTCGCATCTAAATTGTTTTCAATGGTTGAAGCAGCCTTCCATGATAACAGTCGCATAGCATCTACCTCATACGCCATTTCAGCTATCATAAATGCAATTGCCTGTCGGCTGGCTATTGGTTCACCAAATTGCTGACGCTCTTTTGCATATTTCTTTGCATATTCATACGATGCTCGTGAAATACCTGTACCAATTGCACTAAGGGCTGTTCTTGTTCGTTGCAGCAACCATGTAATAGCGGTGCTATCACCTAATCTATGTGATGCAGGAATGATACAATTTTCAAAAGTAACTTCAAAAGTTGGCAATGCCCACCATCCACAATTTTTTTCCCGTTCTCCAACTTTTATTCCAGAGTTATCTCTGGTAACTATAAAGAGCTCCGGGTTACCCTCACATTGAGCCACGACAATCATAAAGTTTGATTCGTCAGCCAGCGGCACAAAGCATTTGCTGCCATTGATGATGTATTTGTCCCCTTTCGTTTCAGCAGTAGTTGCACAGTTCCATACATCAAAGGCTACACTTAATTCATTGATAGCCAATGTAGCAGGAACAAATGTTGCATTACAAAATTCTGGAAGATATAGTTCTTTTTGTTCTTTTGCTCCTAAATGTACTATTGGCAAAACAAAAACAGCAGGAAGCATTGCATATATTGCAAATGTCATATCCCCATAAGCCAATTCTTCCAATACAAGCGTATGCAATACAGGTGAACTATCCATCCCATAACCGCCAAATTCTTCTGGAATCATTGATTGAATAATGCCCAATTCCCAGAATTTTTGAACAGCCTGTTTGTCCAGCTGCCTATTTTCATCCATCTGATGGATACCGTCTGCGATGGTAGCCTGCACCAACTGCCGTACAGTATCCTGCATCATCTGTTGTTCCTCAGATAGAGCAAAACTAATCTCTTCTACCATACTTACCTCCCATAATAATAGTACTGACATGTCAGTACTTTATCAACCATAAAAATTAGTCAACTATTTTTTACTAAAAATACCATTTCCAATAAAATGTGCTGCTTTGCTGCTAATGTCATCTAAATTCTGTAACAGTACCTCATCATTGGATTCAATCAAAAGATAGTAATGAGCCAATCGGAATACACCACCAGCTACAAGATTAGCTGCAAAACTTAAATCTTCGTTCATGTCTATATGGTTAAATTCAACAGCTATTGCCAGATCAGCAATAATCATGTTTATCAGCTTATTCTCAAAATGTTGTATTTTTTGTTCAAAATGCTCGGGCAAACCAATCCCCGCCCTTAAAATAATATTTGCTCTATCTCTGTCGCTAAAAAAAAATTTAAATGCCTTATACAAACGCCTTTTTAAATAGGTGTAATGTGAAATAATACTTAGATCCTCACTGACTGATAGTTCTTTAATATATTCTTCCCATTCAATCAAAAATCTTTCAAGTAATGATATAAAGAGGTGCTCCTTATTTGAAAAATACTGGTAGACAGTTCCTCTGCCAATCTTAGCAGATTCAACAATATCAGAAATCTGTGATGAATAATATCCTTTTTCAGAAAATAATTTTTTAGCATACAATAAAATTTTATCTCGCGTTTCATCAGCCCTTGACATTGGTTACCTCCAAAACTTATTACATTGTGTACCATTACACTTATTATGGATAGTAAGCAAAGCAAAATTATTATAGAATAACTATCCAGCACTAAAAATTTTTAGAAAATTTTTAGAAAAAATCTTGACAAAACATTATAGTACTGACATGTCAGTATTTCAAGAAAAATTTTTATTTCCTGTACGTTTTAAATTTTTTATAGTAGGAGGATGATTATGGCTATTACATCCAATACCACGGTTGAACAATTTTTAACCGAAATTATGCCTAAAGAAGCTTTGGGAATGCTTCAAAATTCCAATGCACCAAAAGAATTAAATGGCACAGAAATTACTATGGTAGTTGAAGTAGATGGAAAGTCGTATGGATTCAAGGTTAACGATGGTAAAGATATCACACCTTGTGGGGATATCCCTAATGCTATGCTGAGATTAAAAATTTCTGAAGCTGATCTTAAAAAGATGATCGACACCAATAATCTTGATATGTTGCTGGGCATGCAGAAAGATCTGACACGTGCCCGTTACAATGCACTATCATCATTAAAGGGCAGCTTCATAGCTAAACTAAAAAATGATGACGGTTCAGAATTTACTATTGAAGCAATTCTCAATGGTGCCACATCCCCCCAGTCTATTTTTCGTATGAGTACAAAAGATTCTGCAGCGTTGATGAAAAAGGAAACCAATCCAGTAAATCTTTTCATGTCAGGCGCAATGAAGATTGAAGGAGACATGAGCTTTGCTATGGCAACCCAACCCCTATTCACTTGATAAATGATTGTTTATCTCAACCACATACATCAATGTGGTTGAGATATTTTTTTATTTTTATGTCTTATGGAGGTAAGCAATGGAAGCACTACCGTGGTATAGAGAATATAAAATTTTAGGTATACCAAAAACCTTTAAACCATATCCCGACAAACCGGTTTATGATATACTTGAGATAGCAGCAAAACAATATAGAAAAAATGGACTTATACAGGAAAATTTCTTTTTATCATATCCCGAATTATTAATATATGTTAATAAGCTGACATCTGCATTCCATGCGTTTGGACTAAAAAAAAATGATATCATAGCAACAATACTTCCCACTTCAACAGAATTTATTATATGTGATTATGCAATATCGCGTGCAGGGTTAATCCATTTACCATGTAGTGCCCTGGAACCAGCTGAAGCGCTTGAGCATAAATTTAAAGAGGCAAAACCTAAAGCAATTATCTGCACTGTTATTGGCGATCATATTACAGTAGTAAAAAATTTAATGAAAAAGTTTTCCTTACAATTCATTATAGTAACAACAATACGCAAAAACAACGATATATCAAGCTTTGACCCAAAACAGATCCTAAAACATAAACATGTATATGAGCTTTATTCACTTATTCAATCATCATCAGGCAATGTATCGCCTGTTGCCATTGATGTTCAAAATGATATTGAAACACTGCTATTTACTGGTGGTACAACTGGTGTTCCTAAAGGCTGTATGCTAACGCACCGCAATATTTATGCAAATTGTATTCAGAACTTACATGCTCTTGGCATAGGAGGTCTTTCGTTCAGAGGTGCAATCGCAGCCATTCTGGGATTACCTTTTTTCCATAGTTATGGTCATTGTCTTATGCATACCATGATGCTATTTGGGTTTAATTTAATTTTAATCAATGACTCACGTGATACAAAAGCAATGGTAGATAATATTAAAAAGCACTACCCGGTAATGCAAATTGGCGTTCCCACACAATTTATGAAATTAGCAAGGGAAAAACTAGATGGCATAGGTATTCTGGGGCTTTCAGGTTCAGCTCCACTTTCCGAATCAACACAGGAGGAATTTGAAAAAAAATCGCACAGTGGCATTATGGAAGGGTATGGACTATCCGAAATGTCACCGGTAACACATCTTAATACAACCATCATGTACCGGATTCTTGGCGGTAAAATAGGGGTTTTACTTATTACCCTGCTACTCAAAATTCCGTTCATGCTCCATTTAAATAATAGTTTATTTCGACTTCTAGGAACAAAAAACTTTGGCCGTATTTTTACTAAAATTATAGCATGGAGGATGAAATCAACATCAAAGAAAACAAGAAAAAAATCTGTAGAAAAGCGTCGTAGCATTGGAATTCCTTTCCCTGATACTGAAATAAGATTTTTGGATTTTGAAACGGGAAATTTGATTCACATTGATGATATGCTCGCCGGACGAAGAGCTGAAATGCTTTTAAATGGGCCACAACGCATGCTGGGTTACTGGCCAAAACCAGGGAGTGGTTTTGACAAGGATGGTTTTATACACACTGGTGATGTTGTTCAGATTGATAGCAATGGTTATTTTTACATTGTCGATAGAACAAAAGATATGATCAATGTTTCTGGATTTAAAGTTTACTCAAAAGAGATAGATGAAATTCTGTGTGAACATCCTCAGATAGAAACTGCAGCAACAGTTGGCATTCCAGATACTGAAAGGGAAGGTAGCGAGATAGTAGTTGTGTTTGTACAGCCTTTTCCGCAGTTTATAAAAAAATTAACTGCCAAAGATGTTATATCATTTCTTAAAGCAAAGGTAGCAAAATATGCAGTCCCAAAATTTGTAAAGATTGTAGACGATTTACCCCGCACCGCAGTAGAAAAAGTTGATAAAAAATTATTACGCCAGATAGCTATTGAAGAGTTTTCCAGATCAAAGAGAAAATTAGCAACAAAGTCTAAATAAAATTATTTATTGTTTATGGAGAGGTTACCATGAGAGAATGTGTTTTCATTGATGGTGTAAGAACACCAAATGGAAGGGCTCATCGAGAGAAAGGTTGGTTTAGACATTTAAGGCCTGATGAGCTTTTAACACCTGTTTATAATGCATTATTTGAACGCAATAGCAAAATTACTCCCGATATGCTTGATGCAGTTTTTGTAGGATGTGCTAATCCTTCTGGAATGCAAAATGATATTGGGAGATTAGCATGGCTGGCATCTGGATTTCCTGATTCAGTACCAACCAACACCCTTACCAATCAATGTCCATCAGGGATGTCGGCAACCATGCATGCTGCACGAGCAATTATGACCGGTGAAGCTGACATTATCATAGCAGCAGGAGTGGAGGATATGGAAAAGGTTCCCATGGGAGCCAATATGGACTTTCCACCACGACTTTTAAAATACTACAACGGTGCAGATCTTTTGATGGGCCCCACCGCTGAAAAAGTTGCTGAACTGTGGAAAATTGCACGTGAAGATATGGAAAATATGGCGATATGGTCAAACAAAAATGCATGGGAAGCAACTGTCGCTGGTAAATTTAGAAAGGAGATAGTACCTATAAAAGGTTTGGATGATAATGGTAATGAGTTTACAGTTGATAGGGATCAATGGATTCGCGAAAAAATAGAACCAGAAAAGATGAAAACAATGATGTCTCCATTCAAACCGAATGGTGTTGTGACAGCAGCAACATCATCACCATTAACTCAAGGTGCATGCGCACTTCTTCTCATGAGTCGCGAGAAGGCTGACGCCCTTGGTTTATCATATAAGTACAAATATTCTTATGGAGTTTTAGCTGGTTGTGATCCAACCATTATGGGTATTGGTCCCATACCAGCCATTAAGAAGCTTCTCTCACGGACAGGATTAAATTTAGATGATGTTGGTGCTATTGAACTTAATGAGGCATTTGCAAGCCAATCATTAGCATGCATCCGGGAGCTCAAACTTGATAATGAGAATGCACCGTTTAAACGTGTTAATGTGTGGGGAGGAGCACTTGCATTAGGTCATCCTCTTGGGGAATCTGGAGCACGCATTATTGTAACACTACTTAATGTTTTAGCAACTGAATTCCCTGCTGCAAAATATGGGCTTGCTTCATTATGTGGAGCATTTGGTAATGCAGGTGCATTACTGGTAGAAAAGGTTAATTAATTATAATAGTATTTCATAAATATATTAAACCATGGAGGTTTGCTATGAAAAAATCGTTTACCTTTTTATTCACAGTCCTATTTATCACTATAACAGTTTTTGTTTTTAGCCAACAACAATGGAAATTGATATACGAAGGTAAAGAAGACAATGCTGAAATCAAAATTTACACACGGGAATTACCTGGTTCAATCTATAAAGAATTTAAAGGAGTTAGCTATGCAGACATACCATTTAATGTTGCTTTAAAAGTGATTCAGGATTATACAAATTATCATAAATGGTATGGTATGTGCGATGCTTTATATGCAATCACTGTACGGAATCAACAGGATTTAGACATGTACTTTGTACTGGACCTTCCTGTTGTAAAAAATCGGGATGTAGTAGTTAAGGTTGAATCTGGCTGGGATGAAAATAAAGGAACTGCATGGGTAACCATGACATCTATTAATGGGAGTGAATATAAAAAGGACAGTGGCTATGTTAGAATAACTTCTTTAAAGGGTCGATGGGATATAATCAAAAAAGATGAAAACCACGTTGAGGTGATATATCAGGTACATCCAGAATTAGGCGGCTCACTCCCGGCATGGATAGTAAATGTTGCTGCAAAAGATCAACCGTTAAAAACACTGAAAGGTGTATATAAATATTCAAAAAAAATTATAGATAAAAATGACTGATACAGTAAATAAACCATAAGAGGAGCTTTTAAGCCTCTTATGGTTTATTAATTCTCCCAAATTTCTTGACATATTTATGATTCCAAATGTTAATCTTCCTATATATTGTATTTATTAAGGATAGACCATGTTAATGTATTATATTTTAACATTTGGTTGTGTTGCATTTGCTATAGGGTTATTGGAAATTATTATCCCACAAGTTATGATGTCATTATTGATTAAATGGACTTCAAGCAAGTTATATTCTATCCATGGCATCATACTTATTGCAGCAGGATTTCCACTTACACAAATACCATCGTCAAATCCACTTTCAATACCTCTGTTCATTGTTGGGTTGATTATAGTATTCACCGGACCATTTATATTAATATACCCGGAAAAAGTAAAAAAACTTTTCCTTGAAGGCCTTGATGAATTAGGACACGAGGGCAGACACCTTGCACTTACTATCGATGCACTATTCCAGATGATTGTTGGAATAGTTTGTGCAGTAGCTTTTTTTTTACAATAAATCTGACTTATATAACAATATTTACCAGTTTACCAGGAACTACTATAACCTTTTTAACAGTTTTCCCTGCAATCATTTCTTTTATCCTATCATCTTCCAGCGCTGCTTTTTCCATTTCTTCTCTTGTTATGTTTGCAGCAACATTACACTTTGACCGTATCTTCCCATTAATTTGAAAAACTAATTCTATCTCTTCTTTCATAGTTAATTCTTCAATATAATCTGGCCATGATGCATTGACAATAAAATCTTTATGCCCTAATAGCTCCCATAACTCTTCTGCAACATGAGGTATAAATGGACCTAACATAGGTAAAAGCTTGTCAAAAAGTTCGGACACAACCATTTTGCCCATATCAGTTTGTATTATAGTTTCATCTGCCAGATAGAGTGCATTGACAAGTTCCATCATTCGTGCGATAGCTGTATTAAATTGCATTCTATCTTCAATATCATGGGTAACAGCTTTAATTGTTCTGTGGATTTCATTCCTTAAGTTTTTCAGAGAACTATCTAACACGATAGTATCAAAATTATATGTGGTATAACAATTGCTATACTTCTGTACTATACGCCACACCCTGTTGACAAATCGGTAGCAACCTTCAACTCCTTTATCTGACCAGTCCAGATCTTTATCGGGTGGAGCAGCAAAAAGCATGAACAAACGAACTGTATCGGCACCATACTTATCAATACTATCATCTGGATCCACAATATTCCCTTTTGATTTACTCATCTTAGCGCCATCTTTAATGACCATTCCCTGTGTCAACAATCGTGTAAATGGTTCGCGATACTGTAATAATCCTAAATCATTCAAAACCATGGTAAAGAATCGTGCATACAGGAGATGCATACATGCATGTTCAATCCCGCCAATGTACTGGTCAACAGGTGTCCAATACTTTACCTCATCAAAATCAAATATTTCTGTAGAATGCGGTGAAGTAAACTTAGCAAAATACCATGACGAATCAACAAAGGTGTCCATAGTATCCGTTTCGCGTTGAGCACTCCCACCACAAACTGGACAGGTAGCATTATAAAAGTCAGGCATCATGGTAAGTGGTGAACGAGAATCTCCGTGGAAGTCAACGTCTACTGGTAAAATAACAGGTAAATCCTTATAGTCAACGGGCTGGGCTCCACACTTTTCACAATATACAATTGGGATAGGACATCCCCAGTATCGCTGCCGAGAAATAAGCCAGTCTTTTAACCTATAATTTATTTTCCTTTTTCCAATACCTTCTTTTTCTGCATAATCGACTATTGCTTCGATGGCATCTCTATTATGCATACCTGTAAACGGGCCTGAACTAACACATATTCCATCATCAACATACGCATCGCTCATGGTGTTGCTATCAACAGGATGCTGCGGATTATCTATTACAACCTTAATAGGGATATTATATTTTTTAGCAAAGGCAAAGTCACGAGTATCATGAGCAGGTACTGCCATAATCGCACCTGTTCCATAGTCCATAAGAACAAAATTGCCAACATACAGAGGCACAATATCTCCATTAAAAGGATTAATTATTTTAATTCCAGTATCTATACCTTCTTTTTCTTTTTCTTCTGAAAGGCGTTCAATAAGTGATTGTTCTTTAATCCGCTTTATAAAATCCTTTACCTTCTGATCTTTTATTCGTTCAAGGAATGGATGCTCAGGAGCTATCACCATAAAGGTAACTCCATAGATGGTATCTGGGCGTGTGGTAAAAATTGGAAAATCCTCACCAGTATCAGCTACCTTGAAATTGACAATAAGTCCAGTAGAACGCCCTATCCAGTTGCGCTGCATAACTATTACGCGTTCGGGCCAACCTTCCTTCAATATTTCATGCCCTGCTAATAGATCTTCAGCATAATCAGTAATCTTAAAAAACCATTGCTCTAGCTCACGTTGTGTAACCTGCGTTTCACACCTCCAGCATACTCCGTTTTCAACCTGTTCATTTGCCAGAACCGTATTACAGGTAGGGCACCAATTGACCGGAGCTTTACGTTTATAGGCAAGTCCCTTCTCATACATCTTAATAAATATATATTGATTCCATTTATAATATTCTTGAGTATGGGTAGCAATTTCTCTGTTCCAATCATACGAATAGCCCAACATTTTAAACTGTTTCTTCATATAATCAATGTTATCGTCAGTCCATTTTTTAGGAGGTATGCCATGTTTGATAGCTGCATTTTCAGCTGGCAGGCCAAAAGCATCCCAACCCATAGGATGAAATACATTAAATCCCTGCATACGTTTATATCGTGCAACAACATCCCCAATAGAGTAGTTTCGCACATGACCCATATGTATTCTCCCTGATGGATAAGGAAACATTTCTAATATATAATACTTATTCCTGTCAGTATCTTTTTTCGATTGAAATATAAATGATTCATCCCATCGTTCATGCCACTTCTTCTCAATCTTTTTTGGATTATATTCAGCTTCTGACATTGTTTAAGTCCTCCGAAAATAGAAGTATGTACTACTGTCATTATGGTTGTGCCCTGAAATCTACGTTTGCCCCCATTGTCATTCTGGACCTGCTCCGGAATCCAAATAATTAAACAATATCCTGAAACCACTTCATGGCATTATTCAGGATTACAGCCGCCAATTATTATCATCCCGTATGGGTGGTCACAGACAGACCATGGATAACTTCTCAAAAAAATATTATTATTGTCATAGGTTATTGTGCTTAATCTTGGGCACCATTTCCCCCTATGGTAAATGCTTATCCACCATTAAAAAAATTAGTTTGGAACCGTTTTCCTCCATGCTAACTTCGTCCAATTACAGGACGTGGTTGGTGAGCTTGCCAAACTATGGACAGCTACCCTGCGGTTATGAAAAACCCCAAAAAACAAATTTGCTCAATGTATAGTATCATTTTACGAAAATGACCGTAATCGTCAAGTATTTTGCAGCATGACTTAAATAATGAGCACTAATATATTGAAAAACCTACATAGCCATAGCTTTTTCTTCTAACTGCATCACAAGTTTATTATAAATGCTAATTATATCCCTATGCTGTACCATTCCAACAACCTTGTTTTTCTCAACCACCGCAAGAAAATCTATACCATGTTTATCCATCTTTTTTAATGCTTCCGCTGCGGAATCTGTTTTCTGAAGTGGCTCAACATGGATTACTATATCCCGGCATATTAATAATTCCACAATATTACTTGATAGCAACGCCTGACGTACCTCATTTATTGATAAAATCCCAACATATTCATTGTTATCATCAACGACAATGAGTCCTGAATCGCTATCTAAAAGCTTATCCAATGTTTGATTCAAGGGTGTTCTTGCATTTATAGTCTGGAAGTCCTTTTTCAAAATCGATAACACCTGTATTGATTCAAGTATATTAATACGGCTTTTGCTAACATCCAGTCCATCCTCTAAAAGCTCCAATTCATAGACTGTGCCTTTATTATAAAATGTAACGGTTAAATGTGAAATGACCGAAGCCAGCATAATTGGAAGGATAATGCGATAGTCATTGGTCAATTCAAATACCATCAATATAGCAGTGATTGGGATTGAATTTAATCCTGCTAAAATACCACCCATACCAATTATTGCATATCCTGCAGGATCAAGTTTTACCCCGAAATATGAAAAAAATGAAGCAAACAGAAACCCAACTAACACACCTATTACTAACGATGGTGCAAACAATCCACCATAAGCACCTGTTTGGATATATAATGCAACAAATAATAGTTTCAATACTAATAGCATTATAAGCACATTAATTGGGAAGTGATTACTCAACACTTTATTAATCAATTCATATCCAATACCAAATAAATCATTATATATGAACACAACAAAAGCAAACAGAAGTGATACCGGCAATAACAGAACAATGACATCATCACCTTTTATCTTTTTATATAACTTCTTAATACTACGAGAAAGTCCCATGAATAGCAATGATATAATACCACATACTATCGCCAGTAATAGAAAATATGGGAATTCAGTAGAATCCATCTGGAATACAGGTATCTGTAATAATGAATTATTCCCCAGGTATGCTTTTGAAATCATATCAGATGTTACTGAAGCTATCACCAGCGCGCTCAAGGATTCATTTTTCAGATCATTGAGCAATATAACCTCAATCCCAAAAAAAACTCCAGCAATGGGAGCATTAAATATTGCTGAAATAGCAGCGCCTGCACCTGCTACAGTGTATGTTATTTTTTTCCTGCTATTAAATCGTAGCAAAGTAGAAATATATGATCCCAAACCCCCACCAATTTTAGCTGACGGCCCCTCAGGACCTAATGGGGCGCCCGTACCTAATGTAACAGCAGAAGCAATCAGATGAAATAATGTGTTAACAATTGGAATATGTCCGTTTTGAAGCATTACAGATCGTATGATACTTTTTACACCACGATCTTTTGCCTGCCATGGGAACATTTTTGTCATTCCTATTGTAATCAAACCACCAATGACTGGAATAATAACTATAGTAATTGAAGGAATTTCTAAATAATCTGCAAAATGCTTGGGATTAATGACAATACGCATCCATTCAATAAGTGTATGAAATACCATTGCCCCTAAACCTGCAATAGCACCTATACACAGCGCCATCCCTATCTGTACTATATATTCACGTATATCATAACGGGTTGTGAAAAATGTTGTAATAATGCACTTATACTTCTTGAGCAAACTATGCAATTTCTTCATCGTGCGGCTTTATAAAACGTGTTTATCATTATTTTGCATTTCTTAAAATATTAATAATTTCTTTAGCACTTTTAGCGTTTATTATTTCCACTCTAATAGTATCATTTTTAAGTAATGACATTATCTTTGATAATAATTTCAGATAATCTTTATGTTGACGTTCACCTGCTGCTACCAGAACCACCATATGAACCGGTCTTCCATCAATGGAATTAAAATCTATCCCTTTTTTAGAAATACCAATAGCAAATGCAATTTTATGAATAGATTCCAGTTTGGCATGAGGTACTGCAATACCAAATCCTATACCAGTAGTCATTATCTCTTCACGTTCTTTTAGTGCAGCAACAAATGCTTTAATATCTGAACAGATATCAGTACCTTTAAAAACTCCTGCAAGTTCTTCTATAGCCTTGTATTTATTCCTGGATTTTAAAAATTTAATATATTTACTATCTGTAAAATCAAGCAATGAGCCCACACCATTCTCCAACAATAAACATTTTACATAATCCATTGCATAATAAAATACTCCCTGTCAATTACTTAATTACAAAAATTCTAAATATATTGAGCTTACATCATGCTATGATCTACCATTTTTCAATAAAAATAATTTAGTATGGATACTATTATCAATTATTGCATGTTGACCAGTGCTGATTTTTTATAATATGATTGGTTGAGGTAAATATTAAAACAAGCAATGTTAAAAATGCTTATGGATGAAATATATCTATAAAAACTATTCTTTTCATATTATTACACTTGAAAAAGACAGTATTTGTTTATACTATTCTATATAGAAATAGGAAAGTTTTCAAAAAAATCAAAAAAAATTATTGACTTTATCATATTTTATATGTTAAAATCTTAATGAACAATAATAAATAATAATTTATAAAACTTTATATAAAAAGGAGTGGCAATATGAATTACACACATTATTCTCAAGTATTCTTAGATCAGGTCAATAAATACGGTGATAGAGTTGCGATGCGTTATAAGCCAAAGGATAAATGGGAAGAAATAACATGGAATCAATTTGGTGATTTAGTTAATAAAACAAGTAAAGCATTACTTGAATGTGGTATTGGTGAGCAAGAAACCGTTGGTATTTTTTCTCAAAACATGCCCCTATGGACAGTAGCTGATATTGCTTCACTATGTATCCGTGGCATACCGGTGCCTATTTATGCCACCAATACGGCCAAACAGGCTGAATATATCATCAACGATGCAGAGATAAAAGTACTATTTGTCGGTGATGCTGAACAATATTCAAAAATAATGCAAATACTTCCTGAAAACAAATATCTCCAAAAAATTATTGTCTTTAAAGAAAGTGTTCCAATACAAAAATCTGAAAAAATAATGTATTTCAAAGATTTTTTGAAAATTGGTGAGCAATCAAATAAAGATAATATGCTATCAGAACGAATGCAAAGAGCAAAAATTGATGATCTGCTAACCTTAATTTATACATCAGGAACAACAGGTGAGCCAAAAGGTGTTATGTTAACCCATTCCAATGTAATTTTTCAAAAAGGTGAGCATGATCTCCGATTGATTGACCCCAATGACAATGATGTTTCTCTGGCCTTTTTGCCGTTGAGCCATGTCTTTGAACGCATCTGGACATACTATGTCTTTGCTACTGGTATGACCAATAACTACTTAGAAGATACCGGGAAGATTATTGAATGCATACAGGAAGTAAAACCAACTATCATGTGTGCCGTTCCACGATTTTACGAAAAGATTTATTCAACAGTCTTCAATCAGCTTGAATCTGCCTCACCATTAAAACGAAAATTATTTAATTGGGCAGTATCAGTTGGCGCAAAACATAATAACAGAAGAAAGGACCAACAGTTCATTCCACCTTTTTTGCGTCTTAAATTTGCAATTGCTGATGCACTTGTGCTAAAAAAGATTCGTAGTGTGGTAGGTGGTAGAATCAAATTTTTCCCCTGTGCAGGTGCGCCACTGTCGCAGGAGATTGAAGAATTTTTTTATGCATGCGGAATATTTATTTGTTATGGCTATGGATTAACCGAAACAACTGCAACCGTTACCTGCCATGAACCCTACAAATTTAAATTTGGTGCTGTTGGCAAACCCCTTCCTCACGTTGAAGTAAAGATCGATGAAAATAACGGAGAAATCCTTGTTCGCGGTGGTAATGTCATGAAAGGGTATTATAAAAAACCTCAAGCCACTGCCGAAGTTTTTACCAGCGATGGGTGGTTTAGAACGGGGGATGCTGGTTATTTTGAGGAAAATGGTGAACTAAGGATTACCGAACGTATTAAGGATCTTATAAAAACTTCAGGAGGTAAATATATTGCACCACAAATGATAGAAAGCACTATTGGTGCAGATCATTTTATTGAACAGATGGCTGTTATTGGTGATCAGCGTAAATATGTAACAGCTCTTATTGTTCCAGCATTTGATGCACTGGAAGAATATGCAAAAACACATAACATTGCTTTTACCAGCAGGGAGGACCTTGTCTCTAAACCCGAGATTATAGAATTTTATCAGCAACGAATTGAAGAAGCTCAAAAAGAGTTTGCCCGATTTGAGAAGATTAAAAAATTTACGCTTCTTCCTCATGAGTTTACCGTAGAATCAGGTGAAATAACACCAACACTAAAAATTAAACGAAAGGCTATAGCTGAAAAATACAAGGATATCATAGATGCCATGTATAAAGATGAATAAATGTGTAAGGAGCGGTGATAAACACCGCTCCTTATTATACTTTATATTTTTGCTGTCTCTTTCTGCAAATTTACAATAGCCATGAATCCTTCATGAATTGCATCATTAATCTTACCAATCTTTTTGCAATCACCAATTGCTGTATATTGAATACCGCATTTTTCAACCTGCCCCAGCAATGAATTCACTGGTTTTGAACCAACAGCAATTACAACATTATCAACTGGAATTTTTTGCACAATATTGTCTTTTTCAAAGATGACATCATGATTGGCAATTTCAATAACCTTTGCCGATGTCATTGTGCTTACGCCAAATTTTTCCAGTTCAGTATTTAAAATCCAGCGCGTTGATCGTCCTACATCTTTACCAATAGAAGGTAGCATTTCAATAATTGTAACCTTGCTTGTACCCTGAGTAATCAATTCTTTCAATCGGTCAACAGGTTCAGCATCAAAAAACATCAAAAAATGAAGAATTTCAGGAGATATGGTCCCCTTATTAGCAATGAACAGTGCGGTTTCAATCCCAACCGCACCCCCACCAATAACGGCAACATTTCCTCCCAATACAGGATCATTATCTAATACATCCCATGCAGAATAAACATGTGGTAATCCAATCCCTTCAATAGGTGGCATTACCGCTTCAGCACCCGTTGCAATAATGACATGATCAGGATTTTTTTCTTTAATCAATTCCACAGTCATTGCAGTATTATAAAATACTGGAATATCCAAATGTTTCACCATTGCACGATAATATCGTATAATCTCCAGCAGTTCATGTTTATGGGGTGGTGCTGCAGCTATCCATAATTGTC
Source organism: Spirochaetota bacterium (assembly GCA_035420565.1). Taxonomy (GTDB): domain Bacteria; phylum Spirochaetota; class UBA4802; order UBA4802; family UB4802; genus UBA4802. The sequence goes on from DAOLVF010000038.1 coordinate 18,467, forward strand.
CCCCAATATCAGTTGACATTTCATACAATTCAACCCTATGCCCTGCTTCTTTTGCTCTCACTGCAGCTTCTAACCCACCAGGGCCTGCACCTATGACCATAATCCTGAGAGGAGTATCTGTTTTCATTATATTGCGCTCACCTTCGTATCCTGCCCGGGCATTTAATACACATCCTACTGGCATTCCGCTAAATAATGTATCAGTACAGCCCTGATTGCATCCAACACACGGGCGTATAAGATTTGTTTTCCCCTCTTTAGCTTTTGTTGGCCAATAAGGATCTGCAATCAAAACACGTCCCAGATTAACCATATCCGCCATGCTATCACGCAAAATCTTTTCAGCTCCTTCAGGAGTAGCTATCCTATTGGAAGCCATTACCGGAACATGTACTGCTTTTTTTATAGTAGCCGCCAGATAAGCATATCCCATCCTTGGTAATTCCATGGGCAACTGTGGAATTTTAGCTTCATGCCAGCCACCTGTTACATTTATGATATCAACGCCAGCATCTTCATAAACTTTTGCAAACAGAGGAGTTTCTCTATCCGTATTGCTGCCTTTAACAAAATCATTCCCTGCCATCCTAATACCAAGAGGGAAATCAAAACCAACAGCTTTTCTTACTTTTTCTATTACCTCGCGGGGAAACCTAACCCTGTTTTCAAAAGAACCTCCATAGCGGTCTGTTCGTTTATTTGTTATGGGCGATAGAAACTGGGTAATCAGATACCCTGCTGAAGCAATTATTTCAATACCATCAAACCCTGCTTCCTGTGCCCGCAACGCAGCTTTTACAAACGCTGTTTGAACCATCTCTATATCTTCAAGAGTCATCTCACGAGGGACCTGCTTTGAATATTTTGAATATACACTTGATGGAGCAATAGGTTGAACATCATCAGTAAGTTTTGAATATGAATAAGCTCCAGCGTGAAATAGTTGCACAAAGGTTTGTGCTCCTTCACTTTTTATTATTGTTGTTAATTTTTTAAAGGACGGTATTTTATCATCATCAGCTAATGATAATGCCATCCTACCTGAACCTGCTATATCAATCCCCACTGGACCCACTGTTACAAGGCCAGCCCCACCTTTGGCCTTTTCCCTGAAATATTCATAATACCTGTCATTTAATAAGCTATCATATGAATAAAGTAATCCTAACGCAGGATATGCAATTCTATTTTTAATCTGTAATGTATTAATGGTTATTGGTGTAAAAAGAAGCGGATACATATACCCTCCTGAACATAACAGTGTTATGTTTCAATTTTATCACACCCCAGTTTTATATTACAACTTTTTTACGAAATTATTAATAAATTTTTTTTACAATTAATTTCTAACATAATCGTTATAATGTGCTCCATTATGCTTTCATACTTTTGAATATTTATTTAATTTAATTTTTATTTATATATTTACTAAATGGCATATAATATTGTAATTCGGGAATTAACAAACACTCTGAACTCATTCCAGAATCTATTTCTTCCATGGGATTTTGTAACAATCCTTGTCTGTAGCCTGTTCAGTATTCAGGATAACTATCGCCAAACATTTTCTTCACTGGATGGTGATCTTACCAAACCGCGGGCGACTACGCGGCACCCATTCGTAGTTTATCTTTATAAAACTTCATGACATTGGAACAGCATGGTCAATCCTCAATGAATGCTCTCATCATCATATCTACACTATTAGCTAAAGCTTCTAAATCGTAGCCACCTTCTAAAAAGGCAATCATTCTTCCGCCACTGTACTCATTAGCAGCTTGCTTGA
>DAOLVF010000039.1:0-8415 GCA_035420565.1 Spirochaetota bacterium
TTGAAAAAAATACAGTGATTAGAGTAATAGCACTGCCATGGTGATAACATCGTATTGTGTCGATGTATTGACATAATTTTGCATATGGATCATGGACACAAATGATGTAAACCCTGTAAAAATACTATTAGAGGTAAACCTATGGCAGTGGAACAGACGTTGATTATAATTAAACCTGATGGTCTTGTTAAGTCATTGACAGGAAATATCTTAACCCGCCTTTCTGAAGCAAAATTAAAGATAGTTGGTGCCAAAGCCTTGAAGGTTAGCAGAGAGTTAGCTGAAAAACACTATGAGCATTTAAAAGGAAAACCTTTTTTTGAAGAGTTAATACAGTACATCATGGGCGAGTTGCATAAAACCAATCGTGTTGTTGCATTTGTGTATGAAGGTGACAATGCAATTCAGAAGGTAAGGGATATCGTTGGTGATACCAATCCCGAAAATGCAAATCCCGTAACGATACGGGGTGCGTATGGACGAATTACAACAAGCGGTGTATTTGAAAACGTAGTGCATGCTTCTTCCAGCCCGGAGGATGCTGAAAAGGAGATAAAATTATGGTTTGAACCGGATGAGCTTGTTACTACCATATATCCGGTAAAAAAAATAACATTAGAAAAAGTTTCTAAATTAGTATGGGAGTAATGATATGCTGATCATTATGTTAGGAGCACCAGGCGCAGGCAAGGGGACTATCGCCAGGATGCTTGTTGAAAAATTTGGTATTGTGCAGATTTCTACGGGTGATATGTTACGTCAGGCAGTGAATGAAGGGACACCGGTTGGCAAAAAGGCTCTGGAATTTATGAACTCTGGAAAACTTGTTCCTGATGATGTCATTATGGCTATTATTGAAGAGCGCATTGCACAACCCGACTGTGCACAGGGATTTATCTTTGATGGCTTTCCGCGTACCATTCCGCAGGCACATGCACTTGAATCACTGCTTACAAAAAAAAATATGACAGTGGATGCCATCGTTAATCTGGAAGTGCCCGAAGAAGTGGTGCTGAAGCGGTTAACCAGCCGGCGCACCTGCTCAAACCCCCATTGTCAGGCAATCTATAATATCTATACCATGCCGCCAAAAAAAGAAGGTATTTGCGATAAATGCGGCAGTAGCTTAATACAACGTGATGATGAAACTGAAGAGGCTATTAAGGTGCGCCTTGATACCTACTATGAAAAGACACAGCCATTGATTGATTACTACTGTAAACATAAAGCATATTTTGCAGTTTCCTCACTGGACGCTCATGAAACATTTGATGCAATTGTTCAACGTTTGCAAAAGTAACAAAAAGTTCTTTACAAACATACAAATCATTTTTGATATAACTATTCCATGATGTATGGTTGAGACGCTTTATAGGTGCATTTCTGTACTATTTGGTAGTATACATGGAGAGATGCCTGAGAGGTCGAAAGGGGCGGTCTCGAAAACCGTTGAGGGCTTATGCCTTCCGAGGGTTCGAATCCCTCTCTCTCCGAAACTATAATAGTATCTGGTATAATTAAATGTATTGACATCATCCTGCAAAGCACCTATATTTTAAGCGATAGTTGTTAAAGGAAGAGCAGGGTGATAGTTAATGGCAAGGTATACTGTTGCATCAATGATAATCTTTTCTGTATTATTGTCATCTTCATATATTGCTGCTAAAGATATTCCTTATACATTAGATGATAGAGACAGGCTTATCAGGCTTGAAGAAGGTTTAAAAGAAGGTTAAAAGGGAGTCAATCAACGAATAGATAGCCTTGAAAAACGGGTAGATGGATTGCAGGGTTTGATGTATGTTGTTATAGGAACTATCATTGCACAATCGTTAGCAGTAGTGGGATTTTCGCTGTGGGACAAACGAACATTCTATCATCTGTTGTTAATAAAACAAATGAATTAAGGAGTATATTGAAACTGCACATAAAGAAACAAAAGAATTAAAAGAAAGAGAACTTGCACTTGAAAATGCAATACGGGAATATGCCAAACACGAACCCAAACTGTATGAGGTGTTAAAGTCTTTGAGGTTTTATTATGATAATTTTAGTATTGCGTTGCTCATTCAATATGCAGTTACCTCATTTATTAATGTAAAAAAGCTGTAGAACTCATCAATGTATATATAGTATATATAATACTGGCAAATCTTTAGATAAAGTTTTTAATGAAGTGTTCAGCCATGAGCAAAAACATTGCCATACATTATGATACGCATATTACCGTATTTCAATGAAATCTTAATTGACATCGTTGATTATATTTTTTTAATGCTCAATAATATTGTTTTCAATTATGCTTAAAATAGGTTATAATCTGTTGCTGGAGAGATGTCTGAGAGGCCGAAAGAGCACGGTTGGAAACCGTGTGTAGCTTAACGCTACCGGGGGTTCGAATCCCCCTCTCTCCGAAATAATAATACAATAAAGGTATCTATGTCATATCAGGTAATTGCACGAAAGTGGCGCCCGCAAACCTACAGCGATGTTGTTGCACAGGAACATGTTTCCCGAACTATTGCTAACAGCATAAGCAAAGGCAGGATATCCCATGCTTATTTGTTTGCAGGTCCCCGAGGTGTTGGCAAAACAACCATGGCACGCATTGTAGCCAAATCGCTCAATTGCATCAATGGCCCAACCGACAATCCCTGTGGAGTGTGCGAATTTTGTACAGAAATAAAAAACGGAAATTCATTTGATGTCATAGAAATAGATGGAGCATCCAATACTGGTGTTGAAAACATTCGTGAGCTTCGCGAAAATATTCATTCTGCTCCATTGAAGTCGCGTTATAAGGTATACATCATAGATGAAGTGCACATGCTGTCAAAGTCAGCGTTTAATGCATTGTTAAAAACCCTTGAAGAACCGCCCGCACATGTTGTATTTATCTTTGCAACTACCGAGATACAACAAATACCCGAAACCATTTTATCGCGCTGTCAAAAGTTTATTTTTAAACGCATCCCTGTTGCAAGCATTGTTGCACAGCTTTTAAAAATAGCTGAGAAAGAAGGCTATGCTATTGACAATAAGTCGTTATTTCACATAGCGCGTGCAGGTAGCGGTTCAATGCGTGATGCTCAGTCGCTTCTTGATCAGGTTATCTCATTTGGTGGTAACGAAATTACCGAGCAGGATGTGTTGTTGTTTTTAGGAATTGTTTCACTGCAGCAGTATTGTGATTGCATCCATATTATTCTAAAAAAAGAAACTGCTCTGCTCATTGATTTTGTAGAAAGCATCATTTCTTCAGGTGTTGATATTGCACGGTTTGTTGCAGGGTTTGCTGATGTCGTATATGCTATGCGATTATCCAAACTTGCTGATATCTCCCCAATATTAGGATATTCTGATGAGGAAACGGCACTGTTAACAAAAACTGCTGAAAGCCTGCATGACGAGCAGTTAAGCCTGTTTTACACCATGTTATTGGACTGTCAAAATCAGTTACGCTTTACAGGGAATGAAAGGGCAGTGGTTGAGATGTTTTTGATTGATATCATGAAGATGTTACAGCGTCCAACGCTTGCCACAATACTGCAGCAACTGGATACCGCAAGCCCTGAGCCGGTGCAAAAAAAAAAATATAGAGAATCATGTACCGAAGAAAGCTACAATTGAAAATAAGGATGAAAGTAAAGAAGCACTGGATAAAGAACCTGCCGATGATGATACAAAGACCATAATGCATGCATGGACTCAGATGCTGCACGACTGGCGCAATGCACGGCAGTACCTATTTTTTAAACTGACCAATGTCAGAACAGCGTATGTAAATGGACAATTGGTACTTTCGGTTATGGGCGATAGTTCCAACGGATTTTACAAACAGTTGTTATCACAGGAGGAGATAAAACTTATTGAGCAGGAGCTGCATAACCGCAGTAAACGAAACGTATCAATAAAAATCAAATCTGGAGAAGACAATACGCCGCCTCCTGACGCAGTGATGCTGCCACATGCTGAAGATCCTGAAAAGCCGCATCCATTAGCAGAACAGATTAAAACCATGTTTGATGGTGAGATTATAAAATAGTAGAGGTAAACACTATGAATTTTAAAGATGTTGGACAATTGATGAAAGCACAGAGCGAGTTAAAAAAAATTCAGAAAAGGCTTAAAAAAAACGAAATTACCGCTTCATCACGCGATGAAATGGTGAAGGCAACGGTCAATGGTGACTATGAACTGGTTTCCATTGCTATTGATGAAGAAAAATGTAAAGGCAGCAGTATTAAAACATTGGAACGAAATATCACTGAAGCGGTGAATAAAGCAATTGCTGATGCAAAAGAATTTTCATCTCAAGAGATGATGAAGATATCAGGCGAGATGGATATTTTTGGTATGGCAAATGAACTTAAAAAGTTTATAAAGTAGCATGAATCTGCCTTCAAAATATTTAGAACAATGTATCAATGAGCTGTCAAAATTACCGGGTATTGGCGTGAAGAGTGCGTCGCGCATTGCATTCTATTTACTGAAAGTTCCTAAACCTAATGTTGATACATTGCTGACAACTATCGCCCAGTTAAAAAATAATATGCAATACTGTAAACAGTGTGGAGGCATATCTGATGCTGATATCTGCACCATATGCAGTGACAATGAGCGTGATAGAACACTTTTATGTGTGGTTGAAGAACCTGAGGATATGCTGAGTATTGAAAAATCGGGTGCCTTTAATGGTTTGTACCATGTACTGGGTGGAGTTATTTCGCCTCTTGACGGTGTTGGGCCGGAAGAGCTTTCAATCAACAAGCTTGTTGACAGATGCAAACAGGGTGTGAACGAGGTTATTATTGCCACCAATCCAACAATAGAAGGAGATGCAACAGCGCTGTATATTGCATCCCTTCTGAAACCGATGAACATCAAGGTTATGCGTATTGCGCATGGCTTGCCGGTTGGCTCTGATTTAGAATTTGTTGACGCACCCACACTTGCAAAATCCATCACCGGACGAAGGGAGATGTAACCTATTTTCTACCGCTTACCTCAAAAACAACAGGAATTCCCTGCCAGTTAAGTTCATCCTGCAATGTTTTTTCTAAAAATCTATATACATCTTTTCGGAAGAGTTCTGGTTTGTTGACAAAAAGCCGTATAACCGGTGGAGAAATATTGGTTTGCGTTGCATAGTATATCTTAAGATCTCCACCAAGGAGTGGCATGGCATGCTTTTTCTGAATATTTTCTATAATTACATTTATTGCAGACGTTTCAGTTTTATGGTGTGCTCTGTTGTTGACATCTAAAGCTGTTAAAAGCAATTTATGTATTCTAAGCTTATGCAATGCTGAAATGGAAATAATAGGGAAATCAGCTGCGCGATAGTATTTGAAAATCATTCTATCCTTGAATGATTCAAAGGTTGTATGATCTTTTGGTATACTATCCCATTTGTTAATTGCAAGTATTGTTGGTTTGTGTGCTTCCATGATAATATCAGCTATTTTTTTATCAGTTTCGGTTATACCACTTGTTCCATCTAAAAGATGGATTACTACATCACTTTTCTGAATAGCTTCTCTGGCACGGACAATGGCGTAGTATTCTATTGAATTATCAATACGGCTTTGTCGTCGTATCCCCGCTGTATCAATAATCATGATGTTTTTACCTTGAAATCTGAAAATTTCGTCAATGCTATCACGTGTGGTACCGGGAATGTCTGATACCACTGCACGCTGATATCCTAAAAATGCATTTAATAATGTTGATTTCCCTGAGTTTGGACGTCCTACAAGAGCTATTTTACAATCAATTTCAATGATTTTTTTCCTCTTATGCGGCAGAGATTCAACTATAGTGTGAAGGAGTAGATCAATGTTGCGGCGGTTTAATGCAGAAATGGGCAGAAATTCCTGAGCCAATTCGTAAAAATTAGAGAGACATTCCATATCGTTATTGGTATCTATCTTATTAATGGCAACAATATATGGTTTATTAAATTTACGGATGAGTTCTACCAGTTCAAAATCATAAGAAGCGATATCCGGTTTTTCCAGTAATAACACAAATACATCCGTAGAATGGAGATGTTGCAATGCCATCTGCTTAATTTCCTCGGATAGTGTACTATTGGCATTTAGATCAAGCCCCGGGGTGTCATTGATGATGAATGTTGCTTCATTATAGTTCACAAAATATGAAACAACATCACGGGTAAGTCCGGGCTGTTCATCAACAATTGCCTTGCGTTGTTTGATAATTGCATTAAAAAGGGTTGATTTCCCAACATTTTGCCGCCCAATTATTGAAACGACAGGTATATCCTTCACAGTATCCCTCTTACTATAATGATTGTTGCCAATCATAATGATTTCAAGCATAATTATTGATAGTAGCGACAGTACTACAGATTGTTTCTACTACTGATGAATATATGTATGGTGTCAATAGATATTTATTGATATGGAAATTAATTTCTAATGTTTTCATGAATATAGATCGATTGATACATTAATAAAATAAAAGTAATATTTATAAAAAATGATGTTAAAAAAAAATTAATATTTTCATATATCAAAATCATTTTTTTGTTGCAATATTAAAATATATATGTTATATGATCATGATCAGGCTTAATTGTTTACTTTTTAATCATGCGCCATGCATGTAAAAAATTTTAAATCGAGGTGGTGTAATCGATGGAACAAAAAAAGTCATTAAAACAGCTTCAGGCTGAAGAAGTACGAAAGAAAGACAAGGTTAAAAAGTTAAATCTTGAGCTTAATGCTTTGAAAAAAGACTTACAAGCATTAGCAAAAAGTATTTTATCTGCAAAAAAACTGGAAGCAGAAAAGAAAAAAGCTGCACCAAAATCAAAGAAGCCTGCTAAGAAGAAATAAGTTTTTTGATATTACCTAATCATTAATATTATTAAAGAGGTGGTTATCCACCTCTTTGTTTATAAAAAATTTTAATGTTTTATGGTGAAGTAAATATATAAAATTTTCGATAAAAAATATAGCATAAACCAATTGTTCTGTGTATTGAGGGTAATTTGAAGGAATATAAACAAAGAAAATCTCGAAATTTTGAGAATGTAGCAACCTTAGATGATGTTATGGAGTTGTTGAAAGATGAACAATTCCAGAAAAAATTAATGATTAAATTTACCCTTGATAAAACATCAATTGAAATTAATGAATTTATAGATAATAGAACAATAATGCTTGTTACTGATCCAGATTATGTTCCTGTACAAAATAAAATTATTTTGTATGGGCTTGCCGATAGGTATTTAGAGATTGAATGTGATGTTATAGAGGTAGCAGGACCGGGATATTTTAAATGTAAAATTGTGAGTGCACGCAAGGCAGCGCATGGTAGACGTGATCTTCGCTTCAAATTAAATATTGAGAAGGTTGTTGCCACCAATTTCAGGGTTTCCAAACATACTATTGATATTCGTAATTATAGTATTCCTACAGGTATAAAAGTTATCGTTGAACAATTTGAAAATCAAATTTCAAAAAATGCTGATATAGTAAAGGTTGATATACTGGATGACAGGGACCCATTGCTTGCACATATCAGAAAAACAAAATCAACCTTTTATATAGAAGATCTTAATGATCCATCTACCTTTGCTCCAGTCAATGATGCGTTTATTAATATAAATGATGTTTTTCAGGATCAAACAGCACAATTTGTAAAAAAATTAACTGACAGTGGTTATAAATCAATTATTATATCTCCGGTTATTTACATAGAGAACGATGAACGTCTCATTCCATTTGCATTTATACAATATATATCAAAAGAAAATACATTTTCTATGGATAAGGTACTTGAGGTTCAGGATTTAGCCTATAAGCTTGTTGATAGGATTAGAGATGCAAACACATTGATGATTGCAGTACATCAGGAGATAGTAGATATCAGCCGCGGTGGGGCAAAATTAAGGATTACCGATAGTAACTTGAAGAAGTATATACTGAAATCAAAAGGGTTTATATTTGACATTGTATTTAAACTGCAGGCACCCATCACAATATATGGAGATATCCGCTATACCTACCTTGATAATGATGATAATGTCATTGTCGGCGTGGATTTTGCCGGAAATTCCTCCCGGAAGGACGAGATGAAGCGGTTTTATTCAATAATTCAGCCCATGGAGAATGAATACAGAAACCGTCTCATTAAAGAAATGCGTCAAAAGAAAAAAGATCAGTAACAATAGTATAAAGCCTACTTATTTTTTAATTCCCTCATTATTTCTGCATCGGATTTTCGTGAATAAAATGGCACAACCTGATGGTAATCAGCATATTTTTGAGGATTGTCAGTATAAAGATTTTCTATCATGGCAACCATAGCTTCAGGTTGAGGTAAAAAACCGGGTAAAAAAGTAATATTTTTTATTAACGCTGTCATTTCATTGTTATATTTCAG
>DAOLVF010000039.1:8515-19389 GCA_035420565.1 Spirochaetota bacterium
CGGGTAAAAAAGTAATATTTTTTATTAACGCTGTCATTTCATTGTTATATTTCAGCGCACCATCACCAATGGCAATGATGTGTTTGCTGGTATCAATCTCGCAAAGATGGCGTACAGGATAGTCGCCAGGGGGTATTACCACCTGGGGCAATTTGCCCTGTTGTATACGGTAGCGAGCTGCAAACACCCGTGATTTCTTTGCATCAAATGCTACAATACAATCCACATTATCAGTAACTATCGAACAGGCATACAACATCTGTGTATGAATACCAACCAGCGGTACTTCCAGAATTTGTGCAAGCATGCGGGCAGTAGTAACGGCAATGCGGATGCCGGTGAATGAACCCGGTCCAATCCCTACCGCAATGCAATTAATGTCATGAATAGTTATGCCAAGCTCTTTGCATGCATCATCTATGGATGAAAATAATGTTACTGAATGTGAATTTTGAGTTGTACTGCTTTTATCAGCTATTGTGCCTTCATACCGTATAGCTACAATCTCAATGCTTGTTGCTGTATCAAGGATCAGGATGTTCAATGGTAATCTTCCTCCTGTTTTTGCCAGTATATGAAAGCCTGATGATGAATATATCGTTGGAGAGTCTTTTCATAGCTCGTTCTGCCCATTCAATGACGGATACACCATCACCGTACCAGTATTCTTCAAAAAATAAATTTTCCAGCTCTGAATCATCAGATATTCTATAAAGGTCAAAATGATACAACGGTATTGCAGCTTCATACACTTCAAGCAGGGTAAATGTTGGACTGGTGATTTCTTCATTTATGCCAAGCCCTTTCGCTATTCCCTTTGCAAGTATAGTTTTTCCCGTTCCCAGATCGCCAATTAAGCAAAAAATATCACCTTTTTTTGCTTTTTTGCCTAATTCATAGCCAACAGCAAATGTTTCTTCCTGTGAGCTGGTAGTATAGTGTACCTGTTTCATACTATTTTACGGTATTATATGCTCTATCGCAAGTGTATTGAGCCTGGTAATAAAATCTTTGATATGTATGGGCAAGTCAACATAAAATTGCAAGGGTTGTTTGGTAATGGGGTGTTCAAACTGCAGGTGGGTAGCAGCAAGCAGCATATAGGGCACCCTGTATTTTTCCCACTTTTTAGAATAAAGCTGGTCACCAACTATGGGAAGTCCAATTGAAGCTAAATGTACCCGTATCTGATGGGTGCGTCCAGTATGGATTTGCAATTCTAATCGCGAAAAAACACCATTGGCGGTATGCCATATCTCCTTACAGGTATACTGTGTCAGCGCTTCTTTGCCATCGTCACGCACAGCCATTTTATGTCCATATTTTGGATGGCGATCAATTGCTTTATTGATAAGCCCCGATACTTCATTGGGTTTACCGATAACTATCGCCTCATATTTTTTTATAACCGTTCGCTGCTGAAATGCTTTTGATGCAATAGTATGGGCAGTATCATTCCTGGCAATAATCATCAAACCCTCAGTATCTTTATCAAGGCGGTGAACAATGCCAGGCCGTTCAACACCGCCAATGGATGATAATCCTTTGAAATGGTAAAGAAGAGCATTCACCAGCGTATGCTCAACATTGCCAGCTCCGGGATGTACCACCATGCCTGCTGGTTTGTAAATGACCGCAATATCGTTATCTTCAAATAGAATGGTCAGGGGGATGTCCTGAGGTTGTAATGATGTTTTTTCAGGTTTGGGTATAGCTATGGTAATTTCCTGTTGGTGTTTAACTTTATAATTTTGTTTTACAGAATTTCCATTGACGGTAATGTTGCCACCTTTTAAGAGCTTTTGTATAAAACTGCGCGAAAGTTTCCCCTCAAGCGCGTTGAATATGAACACGTCAATACGTGTATTGCTATATTCATCGGGGACGGTAAGCGTAATAGTTTTTTTATCATCCATAAAAAAGCCTTGAAATACTAAAGCATTGTAATAATAATGTTAAACAAACGGTCAAATCATTTTTTTCTGAGGACAATAGTGATAGAACTATCGCACAACAATTATAGTAGCGTATTGCAAAGCAAGCTGTACAATGTAACAAAACATCCCTATCATTTTGCAAGTTTTATTGCTATCTGGTATTATGTTGAGCTTTTGTATATGATGAGTATAGCAGTTTTTATGTATCCGCCAATGTTAATTGCAATTGTGGCGATAGTTACTGGTATAGCGCTTAGCTTTCATATTATAAAGCTTTATAGCGGCAATGATTTTAGTTGCTCTTTGCAGTTGCTCTTGATGGACATTCATATCGCATTTTCAATAGGAACGATAGCTACCTTACTTCTTTCAAACGTAGGATGGTATATACTGCTTTTTACCTTAATACGCGCAATTGTAGCCTTATGCGAAGTGGTTTGTGTTTATGCTATGACCAATAATAAAACATGATACTGATACAACTTTATTATTTGACGAAACAAATACAATACGCATTAATGGATTTTGCTAAAAGGTTTAGTTGTTCATGAGGGGGTATATATGTATGAATTTCGTGAAGCACTGTTAAGTGATATTGACGATGTTGTTACTATAAGGATGAAGATGCTTTTTGAATTGGGTAAATTGGAAACTGAAGATGGAACGCGGAAGCTTCGCTCACTTACCAGGGATTTTTTTATTCGCAAATTTCAGACAGGAGAATTTAAGGTTTTTTGTGCTGTGACAGATGAAACAATTATTGCTACAACGGGTATTCAGTTTTTAGATCGCCCTCCATTATATGAAAATCCACATGGTATTGAAGCGTATATTATGAATGTGTATACTGAACCGGATTATAGAGGTAAGGGTGTAGCATCTAAATTGCTGGATACAGTCATCAATTATGCAAAAGAACGAAAAGCAGGCCGGATATTGCTTCATGCAATTGGCAAAGATAAACGTATTTATGAAAAAAAAGGCTTTACATCAACTACCGATGAGATGCAGTTGATTTTAACATATTAATTATTTCGATTGTTCAACAATACTTTAATTCAATCCTGAGTTGCATAACCTATGCAAATTCTTGCAAACATATTAATTATTTTCTCAATTGCAATAGCTGTTATATATATATGTAACCGTTTTAAAATCCCAACAATTATTGGCTTGTTGCTGACAGGTTTGCTGGTAGGTCCTTATGGTTTCCAGTTTGTCAAAACACCTGATGAGGTTGAGCTGTTATCCGAGATAGGTATCATTACCTTACTTTTTACCATTGGTCTGGAATTATCGCTTGAGGAAATAACATCGTTAAAACGAGCAATAGTTGCTGGTGTTTTACAGGTGCTTGTGACGATAGTTATTGTTGCCGTGATAATGCTTGTATGGAATAGTTTTTCACGATCTGTTTTTTTTGGATTTATAGTTTCACTGAGCAGTACAGCAATTGTTTTAAAAATTTTACAGGAATATGCTCTTGGCGATAGTCCTCATGGAAGAATATCACTGGCGATATTAATAGTTCAGGATATTGCAATTGTTCCATTGATGTTATTTATTCCTTTATTGACTGGTGATGTGAACCATTCAATTACTACTGAAATGCTTTTATTGCTTTTAAAAGGCGGCGTTGTCATTGTGCTGGTACTTGTACTGGCACGATATGTCATACCAAAATTTTTATTTGAAATAGCAAAAACGCGTAGCAGAGAACTTTTTATTATAAGTGTTGTTACTATTTGTCTGGCAATAACTGTGGCAACGTATTCACTGGGGTTATCCATTGAGTTAGGCGCATTCCTTGCAGGTGTCATCATTGCAGCATCAGAATATAGCGGGCAAACATTCAGTTCAATGATACCATTCAGAGATTTATTTACCAGCTTTTTCTTCATATCTATTGGGATGCTCCTTGATCCTTCCATTGTTATGTTGAATATTATCACCATGTCATCATTATCACTGGGTGTTATTGCTATCAAATTGTTCATAGTAACAGTAATTGTTATTGTTGTTGGCTATCCATTGCGAACTGCATTATTGACGGGCTTTGCATTAGCACAAATAGGTGAATTTTCATTTATATTGGCTCAAATTGGAATAGCAAACGGTTTGTTTAAAGACAGCGAATATCAGCTTTTCCTGTCAGTAGCCATCTTATCAATGGCAGCGACCCCTTTTATGATTAAGTATTCATCCTTAATAACAGATATAATATTAAAACTACCTTTACCCAGAGCTATCGTGTATGGTCTGGCATATACAGGTAATACCTACAAAGATGAAATGAAAGATCATATTATAATTGTTGGATATGGTATCAATGGTAAAAATGTAGCAATTGCTGCAAAAAGTATAAACATCCCCTATATCATCATAGAAATGAATCCTGAAACAGTAAAGAAGGAAAAAAGAGAAGGTGAAAATATCATCTATGGTGATGCATCACAGGAAGACATGCTTTATCATGTGAATATTGAATCAGCACGGGTACTGGTTGTAGCGATAGCAGACAGGGCAGCAATAAAACGCGTAATAGTATTGGCTAAGCGATTAAATCCAAATATACATAGTATTGTGCGTGCGCGATTTGTTGGTGATATGAAAGAATTAATAGAATTAGGTGCAGATGAGGTAATACCCGAGGAATACGAAACATCAATAGAAATTTTTGCGCGGGTATTGCAGTATTATGGTGTTCCCAGAAACGATATTGAAACACTTGTCACTTCAATCCGTGCAAAGGGATATGCAATGTTACGCCAACTACATAATGCTTCGCATGATACCATACCCATTGATGAAATTGATATGCAGGCAATTCGTGTTTGTTCTGGTTCACCCGTTGTTGGAAAATCAATTGGGCAGATGCAATTCAGGAAAGTACACCAATTTTCAGTTGTTGCAATTAAAAGAGGTAATATAATAGTTACCAATCCAGGTGCTGATGATGTTATTGAAGGTGATGATATTTTATATGTTGTTGGTAAACGAGAAATTATTGCAAAGGCAGTTGCTGTGTTGCAATTATCACAAAAAGCAAATAGTTGTTAATGTTATTACTGAAGATATATTATTATGAAAACTATCAAAAAATCCCTATAGCAGTGGGATGAATTTTTTACTCATGGCAGTTTTGCATCAATGAATAATCCTGAGTTACTGCATTAATAATACTTCCTGAATGAACATATCACAATGGCTGTGCATGCTTAAGCATGTCCGATGAATTACAGGTGCAAAGAATAGTATAATAATTAATGATTGACTTTTAACGTTCGTTGAGTAAGAATAGATGAACTTTTAGGCAATAACAATAGGATTATTAAATGGAACTATCGCCATCTGCATGGTTAACAATTGGTATTATTCTTATGGCAGTAGAGATACTATTGCCGGGATTTATTATTTTTTGGTTTGGTATTGGAGCATTGATTACTGCAGTACTTGTTTATTCAGGTTTGCTTGAATCATATACATGGCAATGGTTTTGTTTTTTTATTTCGTCGGGTGCTTTTTTAGGGTTATGGTTTGGATATTTAAAAGATAAGGTAAAAGTTAAGACTGCGGATGATTCGCCTGATGTAACTTTAACAGGTAAAAAAGGGGAATGTACTCATGATATTATACCTCCGCAGATTGGAGAGGTGGAGTTGTATGAACCATTCCATGGCGTAAAGATTTGGAAAGCTCAATCAAGTGAACAAATTGCCAAAGGTGAACAAATAGTTGTTGAAGGTGCTGATGGCATTAAGTTGATAGTTAAAAAACATGAATAATAAAAAATATTTTTATACTAAAAATATATAGAGGTTTACTATGCAAATATTAATTATTGCTGTAGCTATACTCATCATTATCCTTATTTATAAAGGAGTCAGGATTGTACCTCAGGCAGAAAATTGGCTTGTGGAACGATTTGGAAAATATGCAGCTACATTAACCCCTGGATTAAATCTTATTAATCCATTGTTTTCAAAGGTAGCTGCAAAAATAGATATTCGTGAGCAGGTATTGGATCTGCCGCCGCAAGGTATAATAACCGAAGATAATGCAGCAGTAAAAGTTGATGGTGTTGTTTTTTTTAAAATTCTTGATCCTTATAAAGCGTTTTATGGTATTGAAAATTTGCATATGGCAATCTCTAATCTGGCGTTAACCACGTTACGTTCCATCATGGGTAAAATGACTCTGGATCAATCATTATCTTCCCGTGATAAAATCAATGCAGAGTTGTTGATTATATTGGACCAGGCTACAGATTCATGGGGAACAAAGATAACACGGGTTGAAATCAAGGATATAGTTCCTCCACAGGATTTGCAGCAGGCAATGGCTTTGCAGATGAAAGCCGAGCGTGAACGCCGTGCGACAGTACTTGAGGCAGAAGCCCAGAAAGAAGCACAGGAAAAAAAGGCAGAAGGATTTAAACGTGCTCAGATACTTGAAGCTGAAGCACGGAAGGAATCAGCTCAACGTGATGCAGAAGCTCGTGAACGTTTAGCTCAAGCAGAAGCTGCTGCAATAGAATTTGTTGCAAAATCATTGAAAAGTACCGGTGGAGACCCACTATTATATCTTCTTGGTATGGAATATGTAAAAGGATTGATAAAATTGGGTGAATCACAGAGCAGTCATGTGGTTATTTTACCATCGGATCTTATTGAAAATTTGAAAAGTTTATTTAAACTAAAATGAAAAATTTATCATCCGATTGTTGATGTGTAAAATGATTAGCACTTAAATATTCAAGGATTTACGTTTTATATATATATCATTATAAGCTTAAAACTCTTTATTATTTATTAAAACTGTATTGATTTTTTTGATGCAGGATTTTCACATTTAGTTGTTAATTATTTTTTATTTTTCTGAGGCACATTATGATGATTGCTCCTCTTATTCAGCCCGAAATAAAAGAACTTATTGATAATAGAGAATTTAGTGTTCTTAAAGAAGTATTCAGTGAATGGGCGCCTGCTGATTTAGCTGAGCTGATAAGCGAACTGCCCGAAGATGAACAGATCATAATTTTTCGTCTTTTACCAAAACAACTTCAATCTCAGACATTTGAATACCTGCAATATGATATACAGGAACACCTTTTACGTAATTTAGCCAAAAAGCAGATAGCTGATATCTTGAATGAGATGTCACCTGATGACCGAACTGCATTATTTGAAGAGTTGCCTGCCGATCTTTTACGCCAGATGTTAGCTCTTCTTTCAAAAGAAGAGCGTGTTACTGCAATGACCTTGCTTGGGTATCCCGAAAATAGCGTTGGTCGTTTAATGACCACTGATTATATAGCTGTCAAAGAAAATATGACCATTGCACAGGTTTTGCATTATATACGAAAATATGGTAAAGATAGTGAAACTCTCAACATGATATATGTAATTGATGATAATGGTAAGTTAATTGATGATATGAAAATGAGGCAGGTATTGCTGTCACAACCAACACGCCGTATAAAAACTTTGATGGATCATAAATTTATAAGCCTCAATGCCTTTGATGACCAGGAAACAGCAATACAGGTTTTTAAAAAATATGACCATTATGCTCTGCCGGTAATTGATGCAGACGGAGCATTATTGGGGATAGTTACTATTGATGACGTATTGGATGTTGAAGAAGAAGAGGTCACAGAAGATATTCATAAGATGGCTGCAGTTGAAGCTCTTGAAGAGCCATATATTGATGAACCTATATTACGATTAACCAGGAAAAGAGCAACATGGTTGGTTGTATTATTTATTGGTGAGATGCTGACAGCTACTGCAATGGGATATTTTGAGCAGGAAATTGCCAAAGCTGTTGTACTTGCTCTTTTTGTACCACTGATTATATCCAGTGGTGGTAATTCCGGTTCACAGGCATCCACTCTGGTTATACGTGCCATGGCAGTGGGTGAGATTACGTTAAAAGATTGGTCAAGGGTATTATTTCGAGAAATACAATCGGGATTTCTATTAGGTTTGATTTTAGGTTCAATAGGGTTTCTGAGGATTAGTATATGGCAAAGATTTTCTGATATGTATGGACAACATTGGATAGGTATTGCGATATCGGTAGCGCTTGCATTGTTGGGGGTTGTTTTGTGGGGGACTATCGTTGGTTCAATGTTGCCATTTATTTTACGCAGACTTGGGCTTGATCCTGCAACATCTTCCGCCCCGTTTGTTGCAACACTGGTTGATGTTTCGGGATTAATAGTCTATTTCAATGTTGCATATCTTATATTAAAAGGATCACTGTTATAAAATCGATAAAAAAACTTCTAATAATTTGATTTTTATGGTGACTATACTATTATGGAGTTTGCATTATGGCACACATAACGTGGAAACCAGGTACAATGTTATATCCTGTGCCTGCTGTGTTGATAACATCCAGTTTTCAAGGCAGAGATAATGTATGTACAGTATCGTGGGTTGGTACGGTATGTACAGAGCCACCAATGATAGGGATATCGTTACGTCCGGAACGTTATACATATGAACTTATTAAAAAATCAAAGGAATTTGTTGTTAACATTCCTGATAAAAAACTGGTGAAAGCAGTAGATTTTTGCGGTGTGCGTTCTGGAAAAAAATATGATAAATTTGCGATAGCTCATCTTACCAGGATTCCAGCAGAAAAAGTAGAAGCACCACTCATTGCTGAATGCCCTCTATCAATTGAATGTAAAGTAATAAAAATTTTAAATTTAGGAAGTCACCATCAGTTTATTGGGAAAGTTTTGCTGGTACATGTAGATGATGCATTATTAGATAAGCGAGGTGCTCTGCACTTAGAAAGGGCAGGGCTACTTTGTTATAATCATGGTTTTTATTGTGCAGTCGATAAACAAATAGGAAAATTTGGGTTTTCAGTTAAAAAAAGAAAAAAAGAAAAAACAAAATCCACGCTACGGTAAGCAGCGTGGAATATAAAAGATTATTCTTTGACCTGTGTTGTTAAAAATATCTGTAATGACATCTGATTTATCTGATCCTGCAGTTCTTCGATTGCATCAATATGCATATCTTCATCGTTCAATATTTTTTCCAGTACCTCACGTGTTGCAAAATCCTTTACATCACCTGCCAGTGCAATTGCATTATTATAAGCTTTAATAGCATCTTCTTCGGCAGCATGATCATTTGCTAATTGTTTTGGTACATCAACTCCAATTAAGATTTTTTTTAAATTTGTAACAATTGGTAATCCCTCAAGAAACAATATTCTGCCGATGAGTTTTTCAGCATGTTTCATCTCATCTATGGCTCTTTTTTCAATGTGTTTGTGGAGCTTTTCATATCCCCAGTTATCACACATTTCTGAGTGAACCATATATTGATTGATCGCTGTTAATTCATCAGCAAGCAATGCATTCAATGTCTCAATCAATTTTGGATCTCCTTTCATAATTATTCTCCTATAAAAATATTTTAAGTATTTTATAAATATATAAAGGTACCACTATTTATTCAAGCATAAAATAGGTAAAATAAAGATTAATATTTACGTTATGAAACATTATAGAAGTTATTAGAGTCCAATTCTGAGCCATTTTAAAGCTTTATATTTTTATAAAAAAATAATAAAGTTCTATTGTGAAAGTATGAAAGCTAATTGTATAAAATGTAAAGATAATAAAATACAAAATTCACAAAATGGTGATTCTTTATGAAGTACAATTTACATTAAAATAAAATAAATTATGATATAATTGACTTGACATATTCAATATACTCATTAATAATAATGACAAAATTTACAATTTAATAATTATTATGAAGGGGGATATTTAATATGAAGTTTTTAAAAAGTTCGCCAACAGTTGTTGTATTAATTATTGTTGCACTTTGTCTGGGTGTAGCGGTTGCTTATGCTTTAACAGTAGGGCAGACGGTACAGAATGTTGAGTTGCGAGATGCTGAAAATAACCCAAAGATGATACCAGCTTTAGGAACAAAATTGGTATCGCTATTTTACAATGATGCAGATGCATCAGATCTTAATGATCCGCTTGCAGATGCCTTGAAAGCAAAAAACTTCCCTAAAGATAAGTATGAAGGGTTTGGCATTGCTAATCTTAAAGATTCGAAGGCACCTAATTTCTTAATCAGAAAAATTATACAGGGGAAGATCAAAAAGTATAATACCACTATCTTAACCGATCCTGATCTAATTTTAGCAAAAGCATGGGATCTGGGTGATTGCAACAATACTTCGGTTGTTATGTTTATTGGTAAAGACATGAAGGTTAAATATGTGTACAAAGGTGCAGTAAGGGGCGAAGAAATTAATAAAGTAGTTAAGATGGTAGAGGATTTAATTAAATAGTTTTTACAATAGTATAGTAAGTCAAAAAAAGGGATGTTGTAGAAACATCCCTTTTTATTTATGTCAACTGGTTATAACCCCACTATCTCTTTTATTAACTATATAAACAAGAAAAAAGAAATATAGTATGCAGCTCGAGGATGGTTATAAAGCATTATCTTCATCCTGAGGCAAAGCCAAAGAATCTCATCGTTAAAAAGGAATATTAGCAGGTTGCTAATGCTCCATCAGAATAATTTTTCTTAATTCGGGGCGACTGGATTTGAACCAGCGGCCCCTAGACCCCCAGTCTAGTGCGCTAACCGGACTGCGCCACGCCCCGTAAATGTATAAAATATATAGTATATACTATACCGTATATGTATTAAAAAAATTCAATCATTTTTTTGATTTACGTTGTTTTTGATTAAGCATTCATTAATATAATGGTATCGTAAAAAATGAATGTAATAGACAATAGATATTACTATGGATTATTAATTTGTTTAAAACAAGTTAGCATGTGGTATTATAATTTGCCATCAATAGTGTTTGCAATCTGCAATAAACTTTCAATACGATGCATAAGCGAATCTAAAAAAATGCTTTGTGGATATT
>DAOLVF010000040.1:0-2006 GCA_035420565.1 Spirochaetota bacterium
GTAATCTATTCTGTTAAACATAAGGTCATCAGGTTGGGGCAAGCTGGTAAATAATAAATCCTTACAGGAATATCTTCGAGAACTATCGTACACAAGATACTTCTGCAATCCTTTTTCTTTTACTGTAACCATCTCATGAATAGATTGTACATTGGTGGCATTTTTGTCATCATCCTTAATATTGTGTAATATGCTATGGTATGCTTCTTTACGGCGCGCTATCGTATCAAAAACATTGGTGCGTTTTTTACGATTGGTAAATTCGGAAATAGTAGCACCAAAAGCTGGATTGACAATAATGCTACATGTTTGATTGCGTAAAAAAATCTGTTCGTGCCCCTCATTTCTAAAATCACCTTGTATTATTTCTGGCGTGTTTAGTTTTTTTTCCGCACAGATCATATCCTCACATACAGCAATATGTTTGTAAAGCGCACTCCGCAAATGCGTAAGATAGATACCTCCAAAAAGCCCATGCCAGTAAGCACAGTTGCACTGTGCCCGGTACAGTTCTGTTTTTGCCTGTGACATATCTTTACCGGTTTTTATTTCAATAGCATTGATTTCACGAGATAAATAGAGGGTGCGCTTGTTGATTGCATTGGACTCGGGGTATTTGTTTAAAAAATTATTCCATACACCGCCCTTCAAAAAAGGATAAAACTCGGCTTCTCTTCCTGCATTTTTTATCTCATTGTGCAATTGCACAAGCTGCTCACCACTATCCGCAGGCAACGCCCATTCGGACATTTCATAGTAGCTGCCCTGAGTAAGATAAACCCTGTCAATGGGCGGATTGTACTGTATATATTCTCCGGGATGAATGAGTGATATAAAATCCTCTTTTAAAATAGCTTCGATAAAGTTTTGCAGCCATTTTTCTTCAAATACCCATTGGAATGTTTGTGGCCAAACACCAAATTTTTCACCATCATCGCCGTAAACAAAAGCGCAGTGCCCATATTTATCACACTGACGCTTGAAATAGTCAATAGTTTCATGGGGAAGTTTAAAAGGTATGGAATATCGCAAAAATTTATCAATAGGAAAAACGTATAGTGGTTTTAGCAGACGTTCGGTGATATAATAGCCGTATAATCCGCTTTCCGGGATTCCAGCATAGCGGAAATGGATATCATCAAGCAGTGTATATTTAAGTTTATAGTCGTAGACCAGACTGGGTATTTCGGGGTCCCAAACCCGCTCGGCTGTCCAGAAACCAGCAGGTTCAACACCAAAACGCTTTTTACAAAAACTTTGCATAAGCGATAGTTGTCCATGAATATCATTGTCACTAATAATTGAAAATATAGGTTCATAAAATCCACCGCCTATTACTTCCACCTGACCACGCTCAACCATTAACGCTAATGTATCACAATATGATGCATCATGATCTTCTATCCATTCTAAAAGAGGACCGGAGTTGTGAATTGCAAATTTAAACTCAGGATATTTGTACAAAATATCAAGTGTCTTCCGGTAACAGTCATTGTATGCCCACTGGAATACATGATCAAAATTGCCAACTGGCTGATGGTTATGGAGACAGAAGATAAAATTACAGCTCATACCTACCTCCGTCAATAGAGATGTACTGTATCATTCTGAAGAAGTATTAGCAATAGTAAATCCCTCATACATGGTATTGTGCATCAATGTATCGCAATGGGATGGGATTTACTATAAATTTATTGAACATATGATTTAGGTATGATGACAATCCCTTCAGGTGAAACCATAAAATGTTTTTTATCTTCTTCAAGATCAAATCCTATCTGCATATGTTCTGGGATATGATTATCTTTATCGATAATTGCATTTTGAATTTTTGCATACCGGCCTATAGTTGACCCATGCATAATAATACTTCCACGTACTTCAGAAAAGCTGTTAACCTTTACACCAGGTGATATAATTGATTGCTCAACATAGCCTCCGCTTATGATAGAGCCATTTGCAATGAGGGAATTAATGGCAATCCCGCGTCTCCCTTCTTCATTGTG
>DAOLVF010000040.1:2106-18753 GCA_035420565.1 Spirochaetota bacterium
AGCCATTTGCAATGAGGGAATTAATGGCAATCCCGCGTCTCCCTTCTTCATTGTGAATAAATTTAGCTGGAGGCCACTGTTCCATATAAGTCCTTATGGGCCATTCCTTATCGTAAAGGTTCAGTATCGGGCTTATGGATATGATATCTCTATGAGCCTCATAATATGAAGCAATAGTTCCTATATCACGCCAGTATGCACGCTCACCTTCATTAGCAACATAATTGTATGCAAAAACATTTTCGGTTTCATAGATTTTAGGAATAATATCCTTGCCAAAATCTTTAGAGCTATCTGATTTATGATCATCAGAAACATATCGTACTAATTTATCGGTGGTAAAAATATAAATGCCCATTGATACAAATGCAGCATTTTCTGTTCCTGGAACCGGTTTTGGATATTGAGGTTTTTCTTCAAAGCCAACTACTTTTAAGTTACTATCGGTTTCAAGAACACCAAAACGATGTGCTTCATTAATTGGCATTTCGCAGGCAGCAATTGTCATATCGGCATTTTTTTCAATATGGTATTTAAGCATTTTTTGGTAATCCATTTTATAAATATGATCACCTGATAGTATGATAACGTATGTAGGTTTTTCATGCTGGATAATATATATGTTTTGAAAGATTGCATCAGCAGTACCCATATACCAGTTTTCATCAAATCGTTGTTGTGGTGGAACAACATCAATGAAATTTCCTGATTCTCGGAAATAAAGATTCCATGCTGTCTTTATATGCCTGTCCAGAGAAAGCGATTTATACTGGGTAAGAACAATAATACGGGTTAAATTTGAATTAAGACAGTTACTTAATGAGAAATCTATAATCCTATATATCCCCGCAAAATGTACTGATGGCTTTGATCTATCTTTTGTCAAGGGATAAAGCCGTTCACCCTGCCCGCCTGCAAGTATAAAAACAAGTGTACTTTTTAATACGTTCTGCAGATCCATTAGCTTCGTGTTGATACCAATTCTTTTATTTTATCTTTCAGTTCATTTAAATTTGATGACTTGGTAATATATGCATCAGCAGTCCATGTCATAAAGTTACTTTTATAATTGGAATATGCTGTATAGATAATGATAGGTACTTTTTTATCGCGTGATAAGATTTTACCCAGTGCTTCTATGCCATCCATCTCGGGCATTCGTATATCAAGTATCACACAATCATATTTATTTGCCTTAACCTTATCAACGGCTTCCTTGCCATTGGCGGCTTGATCTACTTCATATCCCTCTTCTTGAAGTTCCATTGCATATAATTCCCTCTGATGCTGTTCATCTTCTACAATAAGAATTTTTTTCATAACAACCTCCCAATTATACTTTTCTAATAATCAATGTATAGTGACTACAAAAAAAATCAAAGACATTTTTTTTAAAAGTAAAAAAATAATATTTACGGTAATGGTATCGAAATGGTAAAAACAGCTCCACGTTCTTTATTTATAACTTTGATATCACCATTATGGTCGGATATAATTTTTTTAACTATTGCAAGCCCTAAACCAACGCCTGTTGTTTTTGTGGTATAAAATGGCTCAAAAATTCTGTATATATCTTCTTCTACAATTCCTGACCCCGTATCGCTTACTTCTATATAAACCTTTTTATCGTCAGAATATGTTTTTACCTCAACTATCCCATACGGTGGAGTTGCATCCAGAGCATTCTGTAACAGATTAAGCATAACCTGTTTCATCTGATTAAAATCAGATTTAATAAGCGGTACCTCTTGCAATTGTAGCGATAGTTCTACACGCCTTTCCTGAAAAAGATTTGATAGTAATGATGCAGTATCATCAATGATTTCGTTTATATTGTTAAAGCGCAGCAAAAAAGGTGATGGTCGGGTAAAGTCCATAACATTAGCAAGGATCTTTTCCAGACGTTCGGTTTCGGTCATTATAATTTGAGCTGCTTTTTTTATTTTTTGTATATCTATCTGCTGTGCATTAGCAGTTTGTAATATTCTTCGGGAATATCCCCCAACGGTTACCAGTGGATTCCTGATCTCATGCGCAATATGAGAAGCTATACGCCCTATTGCTGCTAATTTTTCAGATTCAACAATTGCTTCCTGCCGATGTCTGATTTTTTCCATTTCCTTTTTTAATAATTCCAGGTTGTTATAGGTTTCAATTGAAAGTGCAGCCTGATAAGCAAATACTGTTAATAAATCAACACTATCCTGGGTTATTGGCATTTGATTAAATTTATTATCTGCAATTAATATACCAATAATTTTATTAAGTGCTATAAGAGGTACGATAACAAACTCGTTAACATCAATAAAATTTTTAATTTCATCATTGACTCGTTGATCGTGTAAAGCATCAGTGATATGAATTGTTTCACCTGATTGAAGTGTTTGAGTAAAAATAGTATCTTCGTTTAAATCAAAAGAGGTACTTTCAACCTTTTCTTTCAGTAATCTACCATGGACATCATCTCCATTTATTCCACGACTTAAAATTTCTTTTCCTTTCAGAGGATTTAAACTACTCCATATAGAAAAAGCTTCGTCAAGGGTATCAGGCCCAACTGACATCCTGCCATATAAAATATTGTTTTTATCATCCCGCAAAAAGAGCATTGCACGGTTAAATCCTAATCCTGTGCCGGATGTTACCGCAGTCAAAATAGTACGCAAAATATGGTCAAGAGCATCATCTTTCTGAATTGTTTCAGACAACCGTGTAATCAGTGATATCTGGTAGTCGCGCTTTGTTTTGCTGGTGACATCATCCATAACCATTATAATTTGCGGTTCATTGTTGGAAATCATAAAGGATAATTTAATATCAGCGATGATACTAATACGGTTATGTGATATGAGATGAGCTTTTTCTAAAATTATTGATTCATGTGATGATTTAATTTCTTCAATTGCCTGCAATACCGTACCTGTTAGAAAATAAAAAATATCGGATAAATTTTTTCCATTTACTTCGGGAGGAGAAAGTTGAAATTTATTTAAAAATAACTCGTTAGTAAAAATTATTTTATTGTTAAAGTCAAGTGCCATGATATAAGCGTTCATCGAAAACATCATATTGTTATAGAGCTCGCGAAATTTATCGATCTCGTTTTTTTGCGATTTGATTATATTATCAAGATGGCGAGAGGCAATGAGTAATTCACCATACATTTTTGAAAGTAAATCGTTACCTTTAATTTCATTTGAAGGTTGGACAAAAATACCTTTTTTAAAATTATCAACAACTGATAATATCTTTCTAATGTTATTAGTGAAAAAAACTTTATGGATCAGCCTGAAGATAATCAATAATGTTATCAAAGTAGCAGAGAGAATACAAGAAAGTACAATCATGATAATGTTTGTTTTCTGTAAATAAAGCATTATTGTAATACTAATGCTTGTTATAATAGTAAGGATCAATATGACAGGAGCAAAAAGTTGTAGTTTTCTTTCATCCATGCACTATATCACAGCGTATCATTACTTTGAAATCTCTTCCATGAAGTATGGTTTTGTATATTCATTGATAATCTTTGTCAATAGTCGGTGCCACACCTTCAGGGTATTGTCAAAATGAAATAAGACTGCTCCTTTTAAGAAGGATTTTGGTTTTAAATCATCATTGGTAATGTCGAGCAATCTGATATAAGGGTCAAATTTTTTTATTTCATTATACATTGAGACTTCCTGGGCAACGTTTTTTACCGGAATATAACCAACAACAACCAGCTTTGGCGAAAGACCCTTTTCAAACAATTTAAAAAGCTCATGAAAATTTGGCACTACATCAATAAAAGGTTTGTATATACCACCTCCGATGTTACCGATTGTTTCAATAAGTTGCATAGAAAAATCCTTGCCTGTCATTGATTCAAAATAGGTAACTATTGCTATCCCTTCATCAGAGCTGAATATTTTAAAAACGGTATCAGGTTTAAAATTTCGCTGTAGCAATTTAACAACGGATATATTAATATCATGAGCTTTTTCAACAATTTTATTGCCATATATATCTTTTAAATCCTCGCGTGAAACTACAAATCTTCTTCGTTTGGAATACTGATTCATTAATCGGAAAGCTTTAACTAACTCTTCCAGTTCAGTAAGATTTGCAACACCAATACGTAATATATTAATCTGCTTTTTTTCTTCCATAGCTATCAACAATATACTATCATAGTAACAATTTTTTCAATGAAAATGCAACAATAAATATTGAAAATATATACATGAAACATATAATAGTATTGCATTGATTATTAAATGCATACCGTGCAATTATTTTTAATAATAGTACTCCAATCAAATGGCCAATAACACTTTGTTCAGGCTTTACCAATACATGCAACATTTATTTATTATTCTATGTTTATCATATAACCATTAAGTGAAGGGGCACCATGGATGTTGTTGTTGCTACAAGAAACAATGGGAAAATGAAAGAAATTGTTGCTTTTGATATTCCTTCGGTTATTTTTACTTCTCTTGATGCATATCCTGAAATTGGAGAAATTGAAGAAACAGGAGCAACATTTACCGAAAATGCATTAATAAAAGCCCGCTATGTTTGTACTGTTAGTGGTCTGCCAGCACTTGCTGATGATTCAGGGCTTGTGATTGATGCATTGAATGGCGAGCCAGGCGTATATTCTGCCCGGTATGGCAATTGTGCAACGGATGATGATCGTTGCAGGCTTGTACTTTCAAAGATGATCAATGTTCCGTGGGATAAGCGGACAGCCCGCTTTATCTGTGTGATGGCACTGGTATTCCCTGATGGTAAAGAATATATCGAAGAGGGTATATGCCATGGTTTTATCGCCACACGGCCTGCTGGTGATAACGGGTTTGGGTATGACCCCATATTTTATCTTCCTTATTTTGATAAGACCATGGCACAGCTTCCTCTGTCAGTAAAAAATACTATAAGCCATAGGGCAAAGGCATTACAAAAGGTAAAAAATCTATTACAGACAATGGTAAGGCAAAAATCCCATGAGCAGTAAAACCTTAACAATTTTTTGCGCTGGTTTGGTATTGATACATTTACAATGTACTACAACAAAGAATGTTAAACACCAACATCACTGGCGTTTTAATGATCCATATATCAATCAAACAATAATAAGTGGCTGGGAACACATAAATAAACGGCACTATGAGTGGGCTATGCTGGATTTTACCCGTCTAATACAAAAAAACTATATTGATTATGATATCCTGTTTGGTGCTGGACTGGCTTGCTATTATACGAATGATACTGTCAAAGCAATAGATTATTGTACAGGAGCTATCGAACAAAACCCACAGCACTTTGAGGCATATTTTTACAGGGCACAATGTTACCTGGCTTTGAACAACAAAAAAAAAGCACTGGATGATCTGCATACCATTGTGGCAATGAAATTAAACCAGCCATTTATTTGTGGGTATTACATCAACAATGATGATTTAGCGGATGATGCAGCGTTACAGGAAAGAAAAAAAGAGGCACAAAAAATAATAGTGGCGATAGTTCATGATTGATAGAGGCACTTCAAAAAAAATAATCACACGGTTAAAAAAAGAATACCCTGATGTTGCTCCGCCATTAAAATATGCCAATGTATACCAGCTCTGTATTGCTGTTGTTTTATCAGCACAGACAACCGACAATCAGGTGAACAGGGTAACACCAATATTGTTCAAAAAGTATGGTGACTTTGCTACCCTGGCTGCTGCAAATGTCCATGAAGTTGAACACATAATAAAACCAACAGGATTTTATCATACCAAGGCAAAACATATTATTGCATTGTCGCAACAGGTTATTGAAAAGTTTAATGGAAATCTGCCAGCAGATAGGGAGCAGCTCATGAGTTTGCCAGGCATTGGAAGGAAATCAGCTAATGTGATTTTAGCTACAGGATTTGGTATACCTGCAATACCGGTGGATACGCATGTAGCCAGGGTTGCTCACAGGATTGGTTATTGCAGTTCAAAAAAAGTTTATGAAATTGAAACCATGTTAATGAAAAGCATTGATGAATCAGAATGGATTACTGCCCATTTTCTATTTATTTACCATGGCAGGAATACCTGCATGGCAAGAAAACCTCAATGCAGCCATTGCCCCATTACTGTATGGTGTTCTTTTGAAAATAAAAATCTTTGATTGCTCTTAATACTTTTGGATTATTATAGGGAAGATTGAGCTGTGATGAAAAATTTTTACCGGTGATTTTTGTTATGGTGCTATATGCTGTTGATGACATAGTCTCATTGATATCGGTACAATGAGGCAATAAAGGTGGTATATAGATCATTTTGTTATGATGCTGCATAACATTCATTGCCCAGATTTTAAACGACATATTTCCCTTTTCAAATAAATCAATGATTATGTTTTCCTTCCCATCGGCAAAACGTGCAGCAAGCTGTGCTAAATGTTGAGCCGATTGCAATTTCTGGTTGTGGATTATGGAAGCAGTATAAGCATAATCAATTATGGAATCAAAAGGGATATTTATTTCTTTTTTTAATAAATGTGATGCGATATCATCTGACATTTCAATGGTATCAGTAAAAAGAAGCCTTACCCATTCATCGTAGGTAAAGTCGAGTGGTTTCCCTAAAAAGGTAAGGTATGTAGAATATATAGAAAAATCTCTATAGTTCAGTGATGTTATTATGGATTCCTTCAGATTATCTAATTTCCAATGTATTCCATAGCGTAGCAATTTTATTGATATCTCGTTTTTTGTTTTTGGTTCTTCAGTTTGATAATATAACATAATATATGTGCTCATAACCCCTGTTATTAATAGTATTCCGGTAATTAATGATATAGCTGCTACTGAAAGTATATGTAATTGAAAATATTCAAACAGTAAGACGGCTGTAATAATTGCAACCTTTATTGTTTTGAAAACAATAAGCCTCCCTCCGGCTATAATAGTATCGTATACTGCTTTATCTAAAAAATAAAAGGCAATAGATGCTCCAATAAATATAGGGATGGCTAATGAAGGTTTTAATCTATAGCGTAAAACAATAAAAAGAATTAATGAATAAAATACAATGTTGGTAAAGCGTCCATCTAAAATGCCAAAGTATCCTGCATATGGCCAGTTGCTTTTATTTATAGTGTCAATTAAAGAATGAAGAGTGGATACAAAGTAAATAAATAAAAATGGAATAAGGCGAGTTTCAAAAAATAATAAAAAGTTTGCATAAGAACGATATCGTTTTTGGTATATGGTTTTGTACTGTTTAATATCAATTTGAGTGTAGTTAAATATACAAAAAAATGAAAATAAAAAAGAATATGAACGGACAATAATGTCAATACCATACCAGTCGAAGAATAGTTTTGAATATATGTTATAGAGTAATAACAAAAATAGGATAATTAAAAAGATACTGAGCTTTCTGATCTGTTCTAATGTGATTGTCATAAATTCACATTATAGCACATTTTTTAATCGTTCATATGAAATAAGATGTTCTTCAATACCATATCCTTTTTTGTTTGTTCCTATAACGGTAAAATCGGAAAAACTAACAATATGGAGATGGGATTTTTTTAGTTTTTTTGATACCTCAATATGGTGTGGTTTTATAGGTTTTGAAACTATCAGATCTATATCATCCTGAGCATCTTTGTAGGTAAATTCTGATGACTCAAAAGAAGAATTTTTTATTGAAAGAAATTCTAACTCAACAAGGACCAATGCAAGATTGCCACTTTTTTTTGAAATACAACCATATGAATAGCTCATGCCATTATATTCTATATATCTAAACGAAATTGTTTGATCTCTGAAATGCACAACTACTCTGCTATCACAACTAATATGATGAGAAGGATATAACCCCCATGAGTGTTCTCTAAATCCTACACAGTCAAAATATTTATGAGTAGTATTATTTTTTTTGTGCAATTCAACTGAAACTTTAGCCTTGCACCGGTCAGAGTAAAAATTGAACATATTTTCAACATTATTCGGTGATATCGATGAATGATGAATGATATCGTAATAAGGGAAATAGTTCTGAATAAGTATGGTGCCTGTGATATCACTTTCTTTAAAGAATATTTTACTTCTTTTTAATGGTTCAAGTATTGTATATTTAAACCGTTGATTACCAATAGATTTCCTTGGGACAGTGTCTTGTTTAATAATTTGATTGATGGTGTATGAAGAATCAATTAAATTGATGATAGCTTCAATTTTAATTTCACTCGAAATTGGATCCCATTCAATATTTGAAAAGCTATACCACTTATCACGTTTGCTGATGCAACTAAAACGATATTCTTCTATAAAGTTAGCAACTCTGATATCATGCAGTAATTCCTCTTTACCATTGATCATGCACAATGATTCCCCTTTCAGATGGAATGCTCATTTAGCGGTCTGCTTACTCCACTACCATGCTTATTGGGCTGATACATCAGTTATATTACAGTATCGAATAAAATTATTTTAAATTTATCATTATTTCTTAATTGCTTATATTTTTTATAGTTTTGTGCAAAATTGCAACACGTTGCATACCCGAATAATCTTTTGCAATGGAAATTGTATAGGGCAATGACTGAGTATAGTTGACTATCTGATGGGCTAAATCATCACTTATCTCTACAATCAATACTCCATCTTTTGTTAGATAGTTATAAGCATCATTGATTATTGCTTTGATGATGCCAAAACCATGATCGGGTGCAACTAATGCTTCTTTTGGTTCAAAGAAAATATCTTTTTGCAAGGTAGTATAAATTTCAGGATTGATGTATGGTGGATTACTAACAATCACATCAAAGTGTACGTGAGGTAACGATGTAAACAAATCGCTTTGAAGAAATTTAATTTTGTTCATCCCTAATAAAGTGGCAGCATTTTTTTTTGCAATGCGCAGGGCATCTGCAGATATATCTATTGCCCAGACAGAACAATCTGTTAGGTTATATTTAATTGCGATAGCAATTGCGCCACTACCTGTTCCAATATCAAGTATTGTTGCATTGTGATGTGCATAATAAAGGGCAAAATCAACAATGAGTTCAGTTTCTGGACGAGGTATCAGGACATGTTGGTTTACATGAAAAGGAAGTGAATAAAATTCTTTATAACCTATAATATAAGCAATTGGTTCGCTTTGTAATCTGCGTAATAGTAAATTTTCAAATTTTTTATATATTATTTTGCTGATGTGAGTAGAATAATGCAATGGGAGAGTATGACGTTCAATATTGAGTGTATGAGCCATCAATATTTCAGCATCCAGGGCTGGTGTTGCAGAAATTGAAGCTAACCTGTGAGCAGCTTGTGACAGGATATCAAAAATAGTAGCATTGTTATGCATGATATACATGGGAAGCTTTTAGCATCTGTT
Organism: Spirochaetota bacterium; assembly: GCA_035420565.1. Classification (GTDB taxonomy): domain Bacteria; phylum Spirochaetota; class UBA4802; order UBA4802; family UB4802; genus UBA4802. The sequence continues at coordinate 11,481 of DAOLVF010000040.1, forward strand.
CCATATCATATTCTCTGAGAGGGATGATGATTTTATCCAGTTCACCATCAAGTACTGATTCTAAATCATAAATAGTTAAGTTTATACGATGATCGGTAACCCTTGATTGGGGAAAATTGTAAGTTCGTATACGCTCACTTCTGTCGCCACTTCCAACCTGCGAACGGCGTAAAGCTGTTTCTTTTTCCATGCGTTCACGTTCAAATTTTTCAAACAATCGCGCACGCAGTACTCTTAGAGCTTTTGCCCTGTTTTTATGTTGAGATTTTTCATCCTGACAGGTAACTACAATGCCAGTTGGAATATGCGTTATACGTACAGCAGAGTCGGTAGTATTAACCGATTGTCCCCCATGCCCTGATGAACGGTAGACATCAATGCGGATATCATCAGGATTTATCTGGATATCATTTTCTTCTGCTTCGGGAAGTACTGCGACGGTTACTGCAGATGTGTGGATTCTTCCTCCTGATTCGGTAACAGGTATTCTTTGAACTCGGTGAACACCTGACTCAAATTTTAAACAGCTATATGCATCATCACCACTAATTGAAAATATTATTTCTTTAAAACCACCAAGTTCAGTTTGATTGGCATCAATAAACTCTACCTTCCAGCCTTTAAGATCTGCATACCGGATATACATCCTGTATAAATCAGCCACAAATAGAGAAGCTTCATCACCTCCCGTGCCAGCACGTATCTCAATGATAATATCTTTCCCTTCATGTGGATCCTGTGGAAGGAGTAACTGTGTTATTTGTTCTTCTATTTCATTCATTTTTGATTCTAATTGTATCTTCTCATCTTCTAAAAGGGCAACCATATCCGGTTCATTTTCTTCTTTCAACGCATTGGTAACTTCTTCAGTTTCTTTTTTAATTTTTGTATATTCATTATATTTCTGTACTATTGGAAATAATTTTGAATGCTCTTTTGTTAAAGATTTAAACAGGTTCTGGTCATTTACGGTTTTTGGGTCTGCCATTGCCTGTTCAATTTCATGATATCTGTCAAGAAGTTGTTGTAACCGTGATTCCATAGTGAATACCCCTAAAAAAAGAAGCGGGATAAGCCCGCTAATGTATATGTTATTTTCATCTCTGCTCCCGAGAGGACTCGAACCTCTGGCACATAGTTTAGGAAACTACTGCTCTATCCACCTGAGCTACGGGAGCCTACGCATACATGCTTTTACGTCTAGAATTTACCATCCGCTGGAAGTCTCTGATATTGCGAACTATAACACGATCGTTAAACAGCTCAATTTTTCCCAGTTTATTTAAATGTGCTAATAGCTTTTGAACATCATTTATCTGCATACCTGCCCAGTTTGCAATCTCCTGCATAGTAACGCGTAATGTTACTGGTTCCTGCACATCAAGATGAGGATCCTGCTCTGCCAGCATATTCATAACATCCATAATCTTGAGTTGAGGATCATCCAGAAGCAGTATCATGAGCCGGCGTTTTGCATCATAAATGCGTTTAGAAAAGATAACCAGCAACTTATATGCTAATTGGGGATTCCCCTGTAGCAGGGCATCAAAATTTTCCCTTCTGAATCTTAGTAATTTTACATGTTCTATGGCGATAGCAGATGCAGAGCGAGGCTCTTCCTCTAAAATGGCCATTTCACCAAATACATCACCAGCGCCCAGAATATCAAGAGTCTTTTCTCTGTTATTAATAATTTTGACAATTTCAACCCTTCCTGATTGGATGAAATAAAAATCATTGCCCGGCTCAAATTCGCAAAAAATTATATCGTTGGGTTCGTACTCAACACCAAATTTATCAAATAACTTATCATCAAGTAACATAGCATACCTTTAATGCGATTCAAGATTTTTTAAACGTCGTTGTGCCTGTTTCCCAATTTCTTCTTTAGCTGCCAGAGATATAACCTTTTGATAATAGGCTTTTGATTTATCAAACTGTTTTTTTACCTCATAAATCATAGCTAAATGATATAATGCATTAACATTCAAAGCTGATTGTGGGAATTTCTTCATCAATAAGGAAAATGCTTCAATAGCGTCATTATATTGACCCATCTTGAAATATGTTCTTCCTATTTCAAAGTGAGCTTTTTGAAATAGTATATTCTCTGCATCATTTTTTAAGGATTTTTGATTAACAATCTGTTTGTAGAGCTTTAAAGCGCCTTCATATTCAGATTGTGAATACATACTCATTGCACTGTAAAACATCGATGATATATCTTCACTTTTTTCATCTTCCGAGAATATGTCAAAATCAGGATTGTTCGCGTCCTCTGTTCCAAAAAAGTCGTCCATTTCCTGTGCTACTGATTCTTTTTTAGGTACTGTATTAATATCATCATCGAGGGTAAAATCTTTCAATTCTTCAGTATGGGACACTACTTCTTTTCGCATTACTGGCTGCGGTGCGATATTTGATTCAGCCTGTCCCGAATCAATTTCTCTAATTCTCTTTGTTGCTAAATCTGAATATTTAGCGTTAGGATAATAATCCAGATACTTGTTATAAGCATATCGTGCCTGGTTAAAACGACCTGCCCGGTAATAATACTCACCAATCTTAAATAATTCCTCTTCTGGATTGATTGTGCTGGTTTCACCTAACACTTCTCTGACAGCTCTTCCAATTCTTCGGAGCTGATTACTAAAGATTCTGAGCATCTTCAAAACAATATTTACATTTTTTAAAATGAGTCTTTCAAAATCAGCTAATGTTAAAACCAGCACAACAGAATCTTTTATTACCTGAGCTGTTTCTTCACGGGGGTACCTGCCGAGTGCAGATTTAACTCCAAAAAATTCGCCAGGCCGCACTTCCTCTTTTACCTCTTCACCCGTTTCTAATTTTTGCGAGGTAAGAATAATCCGTCCTGATTTTAGTATATAAATACATTCGCTTTTATCATTTTCAAAATAAACTATCGATCCTGATTTATAGGTTCGTGTGTTAATTCCTTGCGATGAAGAACCATTAGACATAATAAGCCTCACGCACTTTATATATCAAATTCAACTGGAATAAAAGGAAATTCCTTTTTGTAGCCAACTATTTTGCTAATCCTTCGTAGTAAACCTGATAAATCACCAACAACAATTTTTTGTTTATTCCGTAATATTATTTCCTGATACTTTACCTTGTGATAATCAAATAATCGTTTATAGTAACTATCGCCATACATTGGCTTCCCATTGATGACAACAAGCGCAATATCCTCTAACTGTGCGTTTACAACTGTTGAATATGGATTATCTTCTGTTCTGGAAATAACAATAAAATCTGCTACATTGCCAGGATTAAGTGAACCATGATCGCTTAATTTAAATGCATATGAAGGATTGACAGTAATCATCCGTACAATTGTTTCATCGCTGAGTTCTTCATTAAAAAGTTTTTTATATAGTTTACGATCAAATTTAATTTCATAAAGAAGATTTTCACCACCAGACATTGGTGAATCAGTACCAATGCATACATTCACTCCATAATCTAACATAAGTTTAATATTTGCTGTTCTGTTAAACATAAACATATTGGAATCACCACACCAGACAACAGATGCCCCGGCTTTTTTGATGCGCTTTATATCGTTTTCGTTAAAAGCAATACCATGAATCAATACTGTATACTCACCCAGTGCACCCAGCCTTTCAAGAGTATCTATATCGTGGATGGTTTCATCATCAAAGCCTTCACCGCTATGTGTTATAAATGGAACTTTTTCTTTAGCTGCTTTTTGATATTCAACAGAAATATCATCGCCCCATATTAATGCAAACGATGTAACAGAATGAGCAAGTGCATAATTACGTAAAACTTTTATCGGCATAATATCAAGGAATGGCTCATGGACAAAATGGGGAATATGATCTGAGACAGTGGTTACACCTGAGAGGAGATTTCGATATCCCGCAAGAAGATAGAGATCTCGGTTTTCAAGCTGCTGGCGTTCTTCATAAATAGGAGAGCTTTTAAGATCATTATCCCATGGAAGCCAGTTTTCATAGGGTCCATTGCCAACTTTTGGATAATAGTTGCCAATCAGGTGATCATGACTATTAATAAATCCCGGAACAATGATGCCATCAGCTTCAACAGTAAACGAACTGTGACTATCAATTTTTTCAATAATGCCGTCGTCGATTACCATGCCAGCTTTTTTAATAAATTTATCCGGGGTTAGAATCCCTTTCCCAATTATTGACCATTGGCTCATGCATGATCTCCTGTCTCAATAAATATAATAATTTTTTAAATTATATAATACTCTATTGTTAGTCAAGTAAAATGTATTATATATTCTTCTGTTAAAATATCGGTTTAAAAGCCCATATACTTATAGCTGTTTTATATGGTATACCATATTTTGATTATTTAATACTCACGATAACATCCTTAAAGCTTTTTTTATGGGCTTTATCATAAAAATTCATGAGTAATTCGCATCTGTTGGTAAAAAAACCATCAGCACCAAACCAGTGTAATAGTCGGAATTGCCATTTTTTATCTACGGTGTATATATGAACAAACAACCCATGACGATGTGCTTTCCCTATCAGCCATGGCCATCCTAAATATCCAGATGGACCCAATCCTGCACAGCTTGCTTTTTTTGCTTCCTCCATTATAATATCCCATCCTTTATTGTTTACCATATCTTGATCAATAAGATATACCCTGGGGACCCCGGGAGCTAACTGTGATAGAAGCATCAGGCTTTTAATCTCAAACGATTGAAATATTACTGGAGCATAAGGATGGTTAGTATTGGTGCCAGCCGTGATATATCCTCGTGTTGCAAGTATGGTAACAAGCTCTTGCTCAATACCAGGATAGTTGTCAGGACTTTTTGTTTCAATATATAATGGATAGATAGTTCCATCAGCTTTTGCTATATCTATGACCTCGTCTAATGTTAAAATTTTTGTTTCATTATATGATTTTTTTGAACGATCAGGATAAGTATTGTTAAACCATTTACCCAAATCCAGCTTTTTTAATTCTGCAATGGTGAAACTTTTAATTGGATCATTTTCTCTTCCGGGGAAAACTGAAGATACATTTGTGATACGGCTCAGGGTGTCGTCATGGAATACTATAATGACATTATCTTTTGTACGCTGAGCATCCATCTCCAGATATTCGGCACCTACTTGTTTTGCTATCATATAAGCATAGTATGATTCCTCCGGTGCCCAATATGAAGCCCCTCTATGAGCTATAACTGTTTTATATGGTATGTTTGCAGCATTGCATGCTTTCCTCCCCAATTGTGGTCGGGCTAATATGGTTATCATTGCATCAGTTAGTAGTGCAATGATAATAATAATAACGATAACAATCCCTGCATTACGAACCATATTGTAACTCCTTCTCTGAAAATATGATTATTAACCTCACTATCGGCCCCCTCTCTTTCGTAAGACGAGAGGAATTTTTGCACCAGTGTCATTCCGGGCTTGATCCGAAATCACCATACTTATTTCATTCCTTATGGGTGGCTGAAAGCATAGTCGTTGTGGACTCCTCCTGAATTGATTCTATAAACACAATATTTCATCATCAGTTAAGTCTTCCACTCGTACTGGATCAATACCTTTGATGCGAGCAGCTAGTTCATGTGCGGAAATTTCAGGTGCCGATTGTATTATACGATATTTGTGATCTTTTAACCATATAAAAAATTTCCATGCATAACAATCGGCACAAAGGATTGCCTTTTGTTTCAGGTAATCATCACCGCTATACTGTTCTAATGCTTTGTGATGATTACATTTAATATCAAGACAAAATGTACCGGATAGGTATTCCTTCTTTGCCATAATCACCTCTTACAAGCGATATATAATATTATTACATGATATATAATCGATTAAAAATTGCAAATAAAAAATAAAGTATATGATCTGTGTATAGAAGAATATATACCACGCCTTCTTTGCTTTGCTCAGGGAATGGTGAAAATTTACTTTAAACAGCTATTTTTTTCTTGTATATTATAGACGCTTCAGGGAGATTAACATTATAACTTTTTTATAAGTAAGAAGATGATGGCACTATGATTTCAAGTAAGGTTCGTTTTTAATGATTATAGAACAGTGGATCATGAGGGTACAATGAAAAGGGCACTTATTACGGGGGTAACGGGGCAGGATGGCTCTTACCTGACGGAGTTGTTGTTATCAAAGGGCTATGAGGTCCATGGTATCAAACGTCGATCATCACTTTTCAATACGGAAAGAATAGATCATGTCTATAATGATCCTCATGAAGGGGGTAGTTTTTTTTTACATTATGGTGATTTAACCGATAGTTTAAACGTTACTGAGATAATTCAAAAGGTAAAACCTGATGAGATTTACAATTTAGCTGCACAATCTCACGTTGCTGTGAGTTTTGTTCAACCTGAGTACACAGCAAATGTAGATGCAATGGGAACACTGAGAATTTTAGAATCAGTACGTTTATTGGGTTTACAGGATAAGGTTAAAATATATCAGGCATCCACGTCTGAGCTATTTGGCAAAGCTGTTGAATTTCCTCAGAGTGAAAACACACCATTTTACCCACGAAGTCCTTATGGTGTTGCAAAGCTTTTTGCTTATTGGATAACCATAAACTACAGGGAAGCATATGGAATGTTTGCCTGTAATGGTATTTTATTTAATCATGAAAGTTCCAGAAGAGGGGAAACGTTTGTTACGCGAAAAATTACACGAGGGGTTGCTCGCATATTATTTGGACTGGATAAAAAGATTTATTTAGGTAATCTAAATGCAAAACGAGATTTTGGACATGCACAGGATTATGTCAAAGGAATGTATTTAATATTGCAACAGCCCAAACCTGATGATTATGTATTAGCTACCGGTATAACAACTGAGATAAGGGAATTTATTGCATTGGCGTTTGATGAAGTGGGATTAACTGTTACATTTCAAGGCGAAGGGATAAAAGAGTGTGGTATTGTTATTTCTTGCCATGAAGATGTATTGTTATCACGATTACAATCGTTACATTGTGCGCCTGAGCATAAAGAAAACATACTGCAAACTGCAAGGGCTTGCCTCAATAAGGTTGTTGTTGGCATTGACCAGCGGTACTTCAGACCTTCTGAAGTGGATATACTCATCGGTGATCCAACAAAGGCGCGTGAAAAATTGGGGTGGGAACCCCGGCATACTGTTAAAGATATTGTTTCAGATATGATAATAGGTGATCTTGAAAAGAACTATCGTGAATATGTGCTTAAAACAAGTGGTTTTACTAT
>DAOLVF010000041.1:0-17784 GCA_035420565.1 Spirochaetota bacterium
GACTTTGATACATATTCCACAACTGATGTTATGTATGCCATGGAGAGTTTAAACAGTAGACCACGAAAAAGATTGGGGTTTTTTACTCCTGATGAATTATTTTTTACAGAAAAGGGTTGCACTTAATTGTTGAATCTAATTAGTTTTATGAAATAGCATTACAATAAAATATAAAAAGAATTGTATTGTTAGTGCAATATACTTTTTTAAAGCAACAGATATTTTACTCTTCATAAAAGGCAACAATATTGCCAATGTGGCTTATTTTATTATAATACAGTTAATAAATTTATATTTTTTTATATGCTTATAATAATTTTCTTGACATAATTTAAACCATTTATTTACTCTTATGCTTGAGCAGTACGTTAGCGTTTTGGAAGGAAAGTATAAATTCATCCGTATCAAGAAAATCATATATTAATCTACCATGGATATAACAAACGGCAATAATTTGGTCAAAATCATGAGATGCTGTTTTTATACATACTATAAATAAATATATAGGAGGCAGTCTATGCGGAATAGTACTTTGGCATTAGTTTTTATGCTTTGCTTTTTTATTGGGTGTGCTACAATATTTAGCTCTAAAAATAAAACAATATCAATTATATCTAAACCAGAGGGAGCTGATGTTTCTGTATATTCATCACAGGGTAATAAAATATATGAAGATAAAACACCCTGTTCTATTACCATGAAAAAAGAACAACTATTAGATGCGAAGGTTGTAATCAAAAAGCCCGGATATAAACCAGGTGAAGTCAACCTTGGCAGGTCAATTGAATCATGGGGATTGGCAAATGCTTGTTGTCTGATTCCCGGTATTATTATTGGAGGTGGTATTGATCTATTTACTGGATACTTGCTAAAACCAGAAATTACCGAAATAAATATTATTTTAGAAAAAGAAGATAATAAAACAGAAAGTAAACAGGGTAATAACAATACCCATTATGAAAAAATTGAATACCGTATTTCCATACTGAATGATCATGATACTGTTAATATTGATATAAATGAAATGTAATGGGATATATTAAAGTAAATTTGTTCTATTGTACTATGTTTAATGTAAAATTTTTCTTGACAGCTTTTTATTTTTATGTATCAATAAAGCAATGCAAAAAATTCCCCTATATAACTAAACTCTTGATGGAGGTTTTTATGAAAAAAGGTTTATCAATACTTGTTCTTTTTATATTGGCAGCCGCAACAAGCATAGCTGAAGCAGGTGTAGTACGAAACAATGCAGGTTGTGGTGTTGGAACAATGATTTTTGGCGATAAGGACGGATTGTTGTTTGAAATTTTGGCAACTACTACTAATGGAATTTGCGGCAATCAGACATTTGGTATGACTTCAGGTACACTGGGTTGTGCTCCCATGAAAGGGATTGTTTCCAATGAAAAAATCAACCTTTATGTTGCTGACAACATGGACAACCTTGCAAAAGACATTGCCAAAGGCAATGGAGAGTATCTGGAAACATTAGCTCTTCTTATGAATGTTCCCGAAAGTGAAAAACAGGTAATTTTCACAAAATTGCAGACTAATTTTAACAAAATTTACACTTCTAGTGATGTAACTTCGACCGAGGTTGTTAAAAACATTGAAGTAGTATTGCAGAATAGCTAAAAAATTATATTTAAAAATTAGGGGAATATTGTCATTGCTTCCATACATAAGGCACGATTTAAAAAAAGCTATCGTGCCTTTTTTCATTTTTATACTATGCTGCTATTTTTTATTGTATACCAATTCCATTTTTGCACAACAATATCAAAGCACAACAGATGATCAAAAAACAGATATAATATCACAAGAGCTTTTTGCTAACATTAACGTTCAACAACTTATAACGCTGGCAAATTCCAGAAAATTATCACAATCTAAAAACTGGTGGGCGCTGCTTCATTATAAAAAAAATATATCAGGCACTAAAAGCCTTGTTGATGATCCTAAATTTTTTTTAGCTCTTGATGGAAAATATAATCCCGAAAGTGAGCTGGAAGCTACAATACGCTATTTATATTCGTATAATGACAAAGAAAACCCTGTGTGCCGTTTTATGGCACGGTATGCATGGTTAAAAAAAGAATTAGGAGTTACCAGCCCGTATGAAACATACTGTGAAAAATTGCAGGAGATTATCTCTTTTAAAGATGATATGTTTGTTCATCTTATTTTTCCCACCGGTTATATCAATAGCCCTGCTTCAATGTTTGGCCATACATTGTTAACAGTGCAATCGCAATACAACCCCGGATTGCTATCCTCAGCAGTAAATTATGCAGCAAATACAAATGAAACATTTGGACCTTCATTTGCATTCAAAGGGATCTTTGGATTATACAGGGGATACTTTTCTATACAACCATATTATTCAAAGGTACAGGAATATAGTGACCTTGAAAGCAGAGATATATGGGAATATAAGCTTAATCTGAATCAGGATGAAGTGCGAATGATGCTATTCCATATATGGGAGCTTGATAACATATATTCGGATTATTATTTTTTTGATGAAAATTGTTCATACAACCTGCTCTATTTGCTTGAAGTGACACGCCCTGATACGCATCTTACTGATAACTTTTTTTTCTGGGTTATACCTATTGACACGCTAAGAAAGGTAAGCAATGCGGGCTTTATTGAAAACAAAGCATTCAGGCCTTCACGTACAACCTTGATACAATATATGGTTGGTCATCTCAATAAACAACAACTCAATGCAATTAAATCCATTGCAAAAGGGAATAACCCACTTGATGTAATCAGTCACTATTCATTTAATGATTTAGAAAAAGTGCAGGTGCTTGATTGTGCATCTGAATATATCCAGTATTGTTACGCAGATAAACAATACCCTCAAAAAGAGTATCAAACTATATTTATTAATGTATTGAAATTGCGAAGCACCATACCCAATACCATTACGTATTCACCGCCAGTTCCTCCGCCTCCTGAAGATGGTCATTACTCCAGCCGAATGAGCATACAGATGGGAAGCTTTGAAAATGACACCTTTTCCGAACTATCGTATCGTCCTGCATACCATGATTTATGTGATGACACATCTGGATTTGTATCTGGTTCTCAGATCATTTTTGGCGAGATAGCAGCACGGTATTATTGGGATACACAAAAAATACAGTTTCAGCGATTTGACATTATTGACATTGAATCAATTGCACCAATAAATTCACTTATAAAACCATTGAGCTGGAAAATTATAACTGGTTTTGAACGGTTACCCTTTGAGAATAATAATGAGCTTCTGGTGTATCAGCTTAATACTGGTGGCGGCTATGCTTTTTCTTTAACTCAATGGTTACAATTATATGGGATGGCAGAATTTTCAGGGCTTTTAAATAACGATTTTAAAAACAATATTGAAATTGCTCCAGGTGCTTCTATAGGTTTATTATTGCAACCATTCAATAAAATGCGATTGCGCTTCCATGTCAGTGATTACTATTATATATTTGGAGAATCGTTTAATTATGTTGCCATTAAAACAATAGTACAGTACAATATTAATCAGCGGTTTAGTTTTCGATTTGACGTTAACTATTGGCATCATGAACAATGGTTTAATCAATTTTCAGGATCATTTATCTACTATTTCTGGTGAAACATGCCATGAACTATCGCATATACATTATTCTTTTTTTTAGTATATTTTATTGCTCCTGCCTTAATAAGGTTATTTATTATCCCGATAACAGAGTTGCTATACGTGGCAATATTCCTTTCCCCATCGAAGATGTCCACATTAAGGTCAATGATGAAGTAACGCTGCATGGCTGGTTTGTTTTCAATAATGATGCCGAGTTTACTCTTATATACTTTCATGGCAACGCCGGCAATATTACCAACAGAGTTGAAAAGATAAACATATTGTACAAAATCCCGCTTTCTGTTTTTATCATTGACTATCGTGGATTTGGAGAAAGTAGCGGGAAACCCTCTGAGGATGGACTTTATGCTGACGCATTGGCTTCTTATGATTTTGTAATCAATAATAAACAACTATCGCCAGATAGTATCATTATTTATGGCGAGTCATTAGGAGGAGCAGTTGCGGCATATTGTGCAACAAAAAGAAATGCAGCAGGTGTTATCCTTGATTCAGCCTTTACTGACATCTATTCAATGGTAAAACATCACAGTGCATGCTTCATGTATATCTTCTTTTCAGAAAAATATCCGACCATAGATTATATGCAATCAATACGCTACCCGGTGTTGATACTGCATAGTAAAGATGACGAGGTTGCCCCCTTTGCAATGGGACAGGCTCTGTACAATGCAAGCTTATCAAAGCAAAAGCAATTTGTACCATTGCATGGCTCACATAATGCTAATTTTATAGTGGATAAAGCAACCTACGTTAATAGCATACAATCATTTATACAATCATTGAAAATCGCAAGCAAGGAGCATGGACAATGAAAAAATGGATTGCTTTTACTATGTTATTGATTTTACTATCTGTTACCGGTACCTATTCAGAGGATTGCAATGGTATATCACCTGCAGCATTACGTCTTCTTGCTGAAAGTACTATTGATCCATGTTCTATCTGCCAAAAAAAATTACAAAGGCAGGCGTATGCGATAGTAGCCAGAGAATTATTTCCCGGAAAAAAGCTAACATTTGCCAGTACCTGTCCACTGGCAAAAACTAACGATTGTCAGGATAATGAGCTAATCATGCAAAACAGTGGATATCCGGAGAAAGTAGTGATAAAAGGAAAAGAAGCAGCAATGCCAGAGGTTTTCTATAAATTTTTTTCACAAGACAAGCATATAGCAGGAATAGCCCCGGATGATTATACCAGCAATTCCATACAAACTATGTACAAAACATTAAAGATAAATTCACCTGTTGAAGCCCAGCTGGAAATAATTTCCTACAACTATAGCGACTGCCCATCTGCATTATATTTACATGATAGGAATGCACTCATCATTTTTTGCAAGATACTTTCTATGAAACAACGACAATAATATTACTCTATTGCTTCTGCTAATAATGAGATGGGGTGTACTACTTTATATTTTGTATTCATCTCTATCTGCCACTTGCATGTTTCACAATCGGTAACTACAAAATCCGGTTTGGCTTCTTCAATAATCCTGAATAACTCATTCCCCACTGATTGTGAAATTCCATAATATTCATTTTTAAAACCATAAGTGCCTGATATGCCACAACATTCTGAATGCAATATTTTTACTGTAAGGGCAGGAATCTTACGTAATAGCTCAATGGTAAAGGCTGCACTGCCCATACGTTCAAGGTGACACGGGGAATGGTAGGCAACAGTATACGAAAGTGGTTGTAAGCTTAAAATATTGCCCTTTTCAAATTCTTCAAGTATAAATTGTGTTATATAAGCAATAGTATTGAGTATAGGGCTATTATCAAGCTCTAATAGATTGGGATACTCATGCTTTAACGCTAATGTACAGCTTGATGATGCTGAAACAATCTTTGTTTTTTCATCCGACAGGGCACTGGAAAGCACCTTGATATTATGCCTTCCATGAGATTGCGCTTTTTTAATATAACCGTTAGCAATCAATGGCACTCCGCAGCATTTTTCCTTTGTAAGGATAACACCTTTACCCAGTGCATTCAATACTTTTACCACATCTTTGCCTAATTGAGGATAGTTATAATTGACATAGCATCCATGGAAATATACCACTTTATCTGCATAAGTACTTTGCTGCTTCCTTACAGCTTTAAACCATCGTGTAAATGTGCCCGAAGCATAGTTGGGGAATGTTCGCCCTGATGGTATTTTAAATATGACATCAAGGAAATATTTTACTATACCTAAATGAGTAAAAAAATTGACAATAACGCTAAACAAAGTTCCAAAAGTTCCCATTAAATCAGTACGGCTCAGTAAAAAATCACGTATTCTTAATTCTTTCTTTGAATATCGCCATTTAGCAGTCTGAATTATATCTGCAATCTTTACATCCGAAGGGCATGCAATCTCGCAACGTTTGCAATTAGAACAATATTTTAACGAAATATCCAGCAGTTCAGGATTTTTGATGCGCAACCGTTCGGTATCAGGGCCCGACTGTTTTGGTCCGGGATACAGATGAGTAACACGCGCAACCGGGCAGTAGATTGTGCAAACAGTACATTTTATGCAATGGTCAAAACTAATATTTTCCAGTTTAATCATTGGTTAACTCATATGTTTTAATAAATTAACGATTTGCCCTGCAGCTTTATATCCCGTACTTATAGCAACACCACTTCCGCATCCTTCTTTAATGGGATTGTAATGTGCCATTATAGCGCCACTGCAATACAGGTTTTGAATAATATTGTTGTTGCTGTCATACGGGTGTAAACTTTCATCGGTTAGCACACCATACTGTAAAAAACCATGCGAATCAGAGTGGAAGAAATTCTGATTATACCATTTATTGCGTTCAGGTTCATGATGAAGTTTTAGCTTAAAGATGGGTTCATACATATTGTTAAATTCGCTCACCAGCCCGCCACTAAAAAAACTCCCTGTTGATAAAATATAACATTGTGCTTCCATAGGATTTTCCGGATGACTATTGGTGTAGATAGCATTGACAACATCATCGGTAATATCTGCACGTACTACTTTATCACCGGCAATGTAAACGCCGCCTAACTCTGCAAAACGCGATTTCAATGCATTGTCAATACGCATACCAAGAATGGAGGGAGGCAGTGTTGGTACTTCATACACCAGCAATCGGGTTCTGCTTTGTAATTTGTTATGAATTTGATTAAAGTTGGTTATACCCATAACGGCTGGCATTACCACAAAATCAGCATCATCAGCAGCCAATCGAATTACGTCTGCAATTTTTTCAATATTATCTTCTTTCTCAAAAATTCGTGCTATGTCTACCGATCTAAATTCATGAGGATGTTTCCCGTCATCCTGAAGCTGCGGCATTTCTATCTGTTTAGCTACAATGTCACAATTAGCAAACAATGCATGTTTTGAAAGTTGTGCTGCTGCCAGTTGAGGGTGGAAATCTCTATACCCTTCAAAATTAATAATAACAATTTTTTTCATGGCTTTAAATCTACTATAAACTTCCTCATTGAAAACGCTGCGCTGTGAAAAATAAGTTGGCTTTAATGTACCAAGCGTTGTCACATGAAAATGATTAAGATTTCCATTGTCAAAAAGGAACAGCCCCTGCAGTTCACATTCCTGTTTAAAAAAAAGCAATGCCTCAATAATCAAGGGCTTGCCACATTTTGTATACGGATGCTGGGCGATAGTTCCTGTTAATTGGTCTATTGCTTCAAATGGTTTGTACACCACGGTATTGTCTCTGTATCCCAGAAGATCAATTGACCCTGATGAAAAATGCAATGCACTCATCCCCGATGAGATAATAGCCGTATGCAATCCTTCTTTTGCACATCTGATACCTGCAGTTAATCCTGCTACACCAGCGCCAATAATGATACAATCATATCTCATGTATTATTATCCTCAACAAGTCCTAATCCAAATAGTCCCTGATAAATCCAGTAGGTAAATTCAAATTCTCTGAGCCCATCGCCCCACAGTACCGGTTTTACTCCCTTAAACCTTTCCTCAAGAAAATCACGTAAAAGTTTTGTTGATTCGTCAGGTGTAAAGTCTCCAAACTCGGTAAAAAGACCTGCGGCGCGGTATGCACATAGCTCACCCTGACAGGGACCCATGCCAATGCGCGTTCTTCGCCGCAAATCTACAATATCATTCACCTTGAGGTTTTTTATAGCATATTCAACCTCGCCAAGGGTAACCATCTCACATTCACATATTAAACCATAATTGCGTTTTTTTAAACTCAATATATTGTGAACGCGCTCACCATGCCGGTAATGAGTAGACCCAACAACAGAGTTAGGAATACCCGAAAAGTATTTTATCTTTTTTGTATACCCTACCCTTTTTTCAGAGCCAGGAAGAGGAATCTTATAGGTAAGGCAGCGTTTGCTATTGCCTAATTTTTTTGCAATCAGATCAGTTGTCATTTCAGCCATAAGCCTGTATGTCATAAGCTTTCCACCAGCTATGGTAATAAGCCCCTGCACATTATCGCGCTCTTTATGATCAATTAACACTACGCCACGGCTTATATCCCTCCCATCCATCTCGCCTGACACTGCAATGAGCGGCCGCACACCACAATAGGCTCTCAGCACCCTTGCCCTGGAAACATTGGGGATAAGCTTCTCGCCATCGGACAGCAAAACATCAATCTCATCATCATCAACAACAAGCTCATCAATTGTGTCGTAGGGAATCTTTCTTGAAGTGGTTCCAATAAGCGATACGGTATCGCCAGGTACAATGATATCGCCATCAGAAGGGACACGACATCGATTAACTACAACATTATTTATGCGATAGTCAATAATAACCATTGAACCCTTAGAAGGAAACATCTTAAGCTCAATGCCGGCTGTTTTGCAAATATGCTGTCCCCATACCCCCGAGGCATTAACAATAATTGGAGCATATATCTCCAGATACTCACCGGCTGTTTTATCATAACACTGAACACCAATAACCTGATTTTGCTTCAGCATGATGCGTTCAACTTCAGTATGAGTACAAACTTTTGACCCTCGTTCAATGGAATCAAGAATATTTGCCGACGTTAAACGAAATGGATCAATGGTACCGTCAGGTACCCATACAGCAGACAGTATGTTTGGATTGCAATTGGGTTCTATTGATAATGCTTTTTTAACGCTTATTTCTTTTGCATCTATACCAGCAAACTTACAGGCTTCTAAAAGACGGTTATGGTAGTTGGGGTCATCTTCTGGCAGGGTTATAAATAAACCACCGGTAGGTTCAATACAATGCCATGCAATCTTTTTTAAAATGCGGTTTTCTTTGATACATTCTGTTGCTGATTCTAAATCCCTGACAGCATATCGTGCGCCTGAATGCAAAAGTCCATGATTGCGCCCTGTTGTACCCGAAGCAATATCATTTTTTTCTATGAGGATAGCATCAATGCCACGCAGTGTACAGTCACGTAAAACACCACACCCGGTTGCACCTCCACCAATAACTATCACTTCAGCTTCTAATGTTTTCACTCAATCACCTTATTATAGCATTTTACTATGGATTGTTTTTCTTTACCAAAGCCTTAAAAAAGAATTATTGAAGGTAATGCCATACTGAATTTTACGCTGCCGAAGTCCCTGATTAATTATTATACTTCCATTAATATATTATAAAAATATTTTTTAATATTAATGCATAAGAAAAATCATTGTGAATTGATGTATTGATTAACATTTTGCATTTTAAACAATCCTTTAATAAATGTATCAATATATTTATCAGTAAGTACATCTATTTGTGCTTTTGAAAGATTAGGTACATTTAAAATATCATGATAAGCAATCATTATGATACCCCCAATCAATATGGTGGTTGTTAATTGCAAATCAACATCATCCCTTAAAAAGCCAAAATGTTTTGCTAAACGGATATCATGCAGGATATGCTTCCGCAAATTTTTTTCAAATTCGCCTATTAGTTTTTGTATGTGAGGATTAAAACCAAAACCTGTCCTCAGTATAATTGATGTTAGCAACCTGTCATCATTTAAAAACATTAATGAACGTTGTATTCTGTAGTGAAAATAGGATATTGGATTTAATTGTTTCATTTCCTCATGACTAATGTTTACCGCCTTTTTCCACTCCTCAAGTGACCTTATTAAAAGCGATAAAAACAAATCTTCCTTATTACGAAAATACTCATAAATAGTACCTTTACCAATATGTGCTACCTTAATAACATCTTCAACATAGGCTTCGTAGTATCCTTTTTCAGCAAATACCTGTTTAGCGCAATCAAGAATATGCTGCCTGCGCAATTCTGCTTTCATTGCAACCCCTATCTTTTCTTTATATATTTATTCTGTATTGTTTAATATAATGAAAAGTTGTTTTTATTGGTCAATAACTTTTTATCATTTCATTTCATTTAATACTTATAGTGTACAAAGCCATTTTCAAATCCTCAAAGGTAAACGGTTTTTGCAAAAAATATGAATTTTCCACATTAAAAGCAATATCATTGAATGCATCATTAGAATAGCCTGAAATGAAAATTACTTTTAAATTGTGTATAATCCGTCTTAGCTTTTCATATAATTCAACTCCATTCATTTCAGGCATTATCACATCAGTTATTAATATAGCAAAATCTTTATATGCATCTACTGCATTAAGGGCATCAACAGGGTCATTAAAAGCCATAATATCCTGATCTAAAAGTAAAAGCATTCTTTGCAGCATTCCTAATATTGCTGTATCATCCTCAACGACTATAATTTTATTATGTAATACTGTAATTGTTTTTGTATTATTTTCAATGGCAGAAATTTCAGGAATCTCAGGCATCTGTTCAGTATATTTTGGGAAGAAAATATTTACCACAGTCCCCTGCCCATATTCACTATAAACTGTTATATGCCCACTAAACTGTTTCATAATTCCATACACTGTTGAAAGTCCAAGCCCTGTCCCCTTGCCAACCTCTTTAGTAGTAAAAAATGGTTCAAATAATCTTTCAAGGGTATCCTTGTCCATCCCACTGCCATCATCTATACATTGTATCATTGCATAATCACCAGGTTTACATCCCGGATGAGTTGCACAAAATGTATCATCTAAAAATTTATTCTGAGTAACTATCTTTATTGTGCCAGTATCTTTGATAGCATCTCGCGAGTTTGAAGCTAAATTTGTTAGAATCTGAATAAACATCCCCGAGTCAACCCATATATCATATATATCTTCCGCCAATTCAAGTCGCAACTTGATATTTTCTCCAATCATAGCTGCAAGCATCTTTTCACTTGTTTTAATTATTTCATTTGGATTTAGTCTTACAGGATTAACCTTTTGTTGACGGGTAAATGTTAAAAGTTGCTTTACTATATCAGCACTGCGCCTTGCTGCATGAACTATCTCTTCTATATCAGGATAAATAATATTATCTCTGTCTATTTTAAATTTTATTAATGCAGCATATCCTGATATAATGCTTAAAATATTATTAAAATCATGCGCTATACCGCCAACCAGCCTGCCTATCGCTTCTAATTTTTGTGCCTGACGCAACTGCTCTTCCAATTTTTCCTTTTGTTTTTCAGCATCTATTTGTTGTGATAGATCCTCAACAATTGCCAGACCGCCAACAACAGCATCTTCCACAATTAGAGGTGAATACAAAACACGCAATGGCGTTACCTTATTGGCAGCCACTGATTTATACCAGTCCCTGTATTCGGCTTGTTCACCCTGCAAACAGCGTTTGGTTGCTTTAACAATCTTTTCATCGGGCAGTTTTAGTGTATCAAGCCCTATCAAAGCCTCTCGTGTTGAACCTATAATTGTAATAAAATTATCATTACAAGCTGTTATAACACCATAGGCATCAAATGCATATATACCAACAGGTGCATTCTCAAAAATAAGTCTGAATAGCTCTTCACTCTTCTTTAATGATAACTCGGCCTGCCGCTTTGCTGTAACATCATTAACAATAGAAAAAAGATACTGTTTACCTTTAATTGTGATTGCACTGCTATATACATCAACATCTATGATGTTACCATCCTTCTTTCTATGCTTAAATGTAAAATACACGCGTTTACATGTCCTTGCTTCTTCCATACGTGCTTTTATCTCATCAGGTGGAAGGGTATTAATCTGATGTATATTCATTGATTGCAATTCATCCTTTGTCCATCCATAATACTGGACTGCAATATCATTGGCATCAACTATACGTCCGTCAGCAGGGTCTATAATCAACATCATTGCTTTGCTGTTTTTAAATATGGTTCTATATCGCTCCTCACTTTCTTCAAGTTCAATTGCTATCTGCCGGCGTTGAGTAATATCACTCAAAGAACCAAATAGAGCGCTAATTATGCCATCATCATAGCGAACAGCATGCAGGTGTATATCCACCCATTTAATTGCTTTCGATTTATCATAAATCCTGCATTCAGCAGAAGCAAAATTCTCAATTGTTAAAGTATCAAACAACGAATAATATTGTGAAATATCATCTTCATGGATTGACTCCTCAAACCAGTTGGCATGCATCATTTCATCAGGCGTATACCCTAATACTATCTCCACATTGGGGCTTGCCCAGCTAATGGTATTATCAATCGGATTCATAATGAATGCCACCGATGGGCTTACACTCAATACATCCTGCAGCAAATCAGCACCTGCCTGCAAATGTTGCAGGGCTAATGTCCGTTTTTCCACAGTAGTAAAAACCAGAGCTATTGCTATTAAACCTGATGACAGCACCAGGATGTAGGGTACTCCTATTGTGGTAATGACTGTCAATCCTTTTGGCCATGGTAACAGCAACTGACATGATAGTACCATAACATGCGTGACAACTGCAAATATGATAATCCCCAATAATGGTATTTCAGATGGTTCATTTTTATATATCCTGCGCATTGCTAAACCTGACAATGCCGAAACTATAATGCTGGCAACACCTGCATATACTCCTGCGCCGCCCAGATATATCCTGTAAAAAACAGCAACACCCGATGCAACAAACGAGGCAACACCACCGCCAAACAATCCGGCTAATGCAATAACAACCGAACGACCATCATAGATGATGTCCTCTTCAAAATGAAATGGTGTCATCATAGCTGCAATTGCTGAAAATCCAAACAACAATCCTGACAGTATGCGATAGGTATTGGGATAATTCTTTCGTAAGGTAAGGATTGGGCTCCATATCACACTGAGAGCAACAAGAAGCGTTATATTGTGAATCAATGTTAAAATCATACGTTAAACCTGCTATATGTAGGCATACATGAAACAGAAATGATTTATTATTTAATTATACTATAAAAAAATAAAAAATACAACTATATTTTTATTGTATCAGGTTATGGAGCAAGCAGTAGTTTTTTAAATTATGAAAAATCTTTTTTAAAAGTTCATATCCCTGTAATGCCTGCATATCAGGATACCCTCCTTTGTTGCAACAACATCAATTGATCGTTCACTACCTCTTTTAATAACCACATCTATTTTCTGATTGCCTATTCTTTTTTTTAATGCAACCAAAAATTTAAACTTCTTCTGGGTTAATGAATCAGTATTACCTGGTACAATATATAAATCAATATCTCCCCCACGCATGGTATCGTCTGTTCTACTTCCAAACAGATATATTTCGCCCTCATCAAAAACTTCTATGAAACTCTGTTTTATACATTCAATATCAGACTGCTTTAATCGCATAATACTACACCCACTATACTGTACTCACTATAATTTTCTCATCCTGCAAAGTTGACATAGCATAGCGTATAAGCCCATGCAACTATAGTCAAGTATAATACATCACAACGCAACAGCATACACTTATACTCTTTTTAAAAAACATCATAAACGTATGATTAATAATTCTGCAATGGCAAAAATGGTATTATGGGAATAAACACATTTCATAAGCCTAAACTTGCACGGGGTACTGTCTTTTCTACTGTTCCAAATGGATCGTTAAACTCCTGCTGCTTTTGAAACATAAGTTTATGCTGTCCTCTGTTGTTAAGGTATTTTGCTAATTCAAGGTTGATACTATTTCCAACATCAACATTTTTCTTTGCCAGTAACTGTCGCAAATACCCTTCCGCCTTCGTTGAAAAACCAATAGAGTCGCCCAGTATCCTTCCCGCTTCTTCCGGATTATGAAATCCAATAGAGTTTTCCGCACCCATAAAGATAAGCCTGTATAGCGCTTCCAGGTAATAATCTTTAGCAGTTATATACAGAGGATCATTTTGCAAACCATCCTTAAACTGTGTATGAATTTTTTCAAATAGCTTTGCCACCACCGCTTCATGATATCCTGCTTTCAAAAGCAGAGACAGTGTTCTGTCCTGAATCTCTTTGATCTGTTTTACAAGGCGCTCATTTGACTGCGGATGACACTTTAAGCAGGCAAATAGATCATCCTTCAGCGGGCTCATCAGATTGTGATCTGAAATTTTAAACGATCCAACCCGTTTATACGGCATGTGGCAATCAGCACAGGCAAGTCCGGCGTTGAAATGTACGCTTTGTCGTGTAAAAAATTCAAATTCCGGATGACGAAGAAATCCAACCTTAAAACCGGTGACCTCCTGTTTCCACTCGCCCCAATGAGTATTCTTCTTTATAAGCTTGATGATATTCTCAATTGAAATATTGCCCCACCTGCTGCCGTCATAAGGGTGTTCCAGCCCAATTGATTGCATCGCTTCATTTTTAGGTATATTATAGGTAACATGACACTGAGCGCAAACCAGCATCCGCATCTCCTGCCGTGAAAATTCATCCTTTCCCAATTTTGCAAGTGCTCGCTTAAATATTTCTTTGTTTAACTTCAATGACATCGTTTTATTGTCATGGCAATCAATACAACTGGCTCCAAGATTTTTATGCTTTACAGGTATCCTGGCAATAGCATCAGCCCATGGCATGCTAAAAAATGAATTGCCATACTGCTTAACCAGAGCATCCATATACGGTGATTTACAATTTAAACATACCCCTCCAGCCTTTACCCGTGAAGAATCAATTTCATCCTGATCAATGCGCATATACCAGTGCCCACGCGGCTCATTATACGCTATACCAAAACCCCACCCTTTAAAGAGCAATGCCATGAATGGATATTCTGAAAGCTTATCATACACAACTTTATCAGTGTCCCATCCTTTTTTATAAAAACTTTTTCCGGTTGGTCTTGGCTCTTTTGTCTTTTGCCATGACTCATATTCTAACGGATAAACCTTGCCCCATTCAGCAGGGTCATACTCATTATCAGGAATAGCTCCAACAAGCACAAGCTTTGGTTCGGTTGGCCCAAGCACTCCAATAAGATACATCACCAATGATACCGCTATCACAATACCTATTGCAGCAATGATGTGCTTTCGCTCAATTTTTTGAATCAACATAGTTAATTTTTCCATGGCTTACCTCTTATGTTCGATAGTTACTAATGAATAATAGAATGATAAAAATAGCGATGGCAATCCCAGCATTGCATGGCACCGTTGTCAATTCTTGATACCATCTCACAGTGGCAGCGAATACAATTAGCCTGAATTGTTTTCTTTGCATGTGATGAAGAATGAATAATTTCCGGATATAATCGTGTATAATACATCACAACATCCTTAACACCATCCAGCCCTTTCCATAACAGATAATTGGCATCATTGTTATGGGGCAGATGACAATCCACACATGTAATCTGTGTATGTTTGCCAATATAAAACCAATCTTCATATTGGGGAATCATCACATGACAGCTTCCACAATACTGTGGCATTGAAGTTTTTTGCATAAATTTTGCAGTACCATAAACAGCACATACTACCATTACAAACAATAAACCAAACACGCTATATAGTTTATATTTCATGGCTATTCCTTAATCATAACCAGCAGCATCTTTGCCTTTTCAATAGCTATAAGTGCATGGGGTACATTAGCAGGCATAATAATAGCCTCCCCGACAGCAACCGTATGTCCCTGCCCCCCAATGGTAATCGTAAACTTTCCGTCCAGCACCATAACAAACGCATCAAAAGGTGCAGTATGCTCACTTAGGCTCTGAGCCTTATCAAAAGCAAAAAGTGTAATAGTACCACCACTATTTTGAATAAGGGTTTTGCTTACAATAGCACTGTTTTGATAGTCAATAAAATTAACAAGAACACATGAATTTTTCAAAGCTTCATCTATCATGGCTACCTCTCCTGAAATAGATTTATGCGCCATTGTCATGCTAAACTCGTTTCAGCATCCCTTTAACACAGCTTTATATCACATTAATATCCCGCACAATCAATCCAGCAATCTCTTTTGCCCCGTTATCTTCTGAATATCAGTAATATTCTGGGTTACCTCCAGACATCCCATATACTCACCATTTTTACGCACTGCATAATAGGTAATATAAATAAGGTTACCATTGAGCGTAATCCAGAATTCTGCTTTGTCACGTGTGCCCTGTTTCATCTCTTCAAGCAGTTTGTTTACAACGTGAATACTTTTATCAGGGTGGCAATTCTGCACAGTCCTGCCAATAACTGCTTTTGAGCGCACAAAGATACGATCAGGTGCATTGTTAAAATAACACACTACATCGTTTTTGTCAATAAATGTAAAATCAACCGGCATCGTATCAAGCATACCGGTTAACTGCTCAAGCGTAAGTTTCCCCGTTTCAAGTTCAATGCTGCCAGCTTCCATTCTTGTTGTCATTCCCCCACGTTTACTTATATCTGCAACAGGGCTAAACGTAGTATATCCAATTGCATCAAACTCCTGTTTCACAAGTTCCCAGTCATCATCATTAAAGAATTTATATGATGTTGGAAACAGGATATTATTTTCCTTGTAAAAGTGGTCGACTAATGTTTCAGAAAGCTGTATTGAAAGCATTTGTAATTTTTGCGATAGTTCCATGGTAACATTCTTTGCCAATAAATCAGCCGTTTCATATATATTATTTTCAATTGCCCTGATGGTATCATGTTCCATCCACATAATCTTAGGTGGCTGAGTTACACCATATTTTTCCAGAACAGGGAATATAACATTCTCCTCACGAAGATAATGCACTGATGATTCCTTAAAAAAACTCACCAGTTGCTGTAACCGCGCAAATACGTCAGGCGTTGGAGCATCAATAAGTTTTGTTGCACTTTCAACCAGATTCTGCGCAAATTCAAGCAACCTGCTATGTTCAGTATACAGAATATATAAAGGGTGTCCCAGTGGCACATCAACCCTTCCGGCATCAATTGATTCCCTGAATAAATCTATGTGAAGCTGACACAATCTGTGTACTTCCTCTGCTGGCATACCTTCCTTAATCAGTTCCTCTTCAAGCATACTGATCTGATGCGGCATAACATTGCCAAATTCTTTTTTAAACAGTATCTTCATCTGTTCAATATCTGCACCATCATGAAGCATTTTTATCATCTTTTTAAGCTGTTCCTTCTTTTGTCCCATATCACTTAAAAATTCGCTCATTACATCCTCCATTCATAAAAATTTTTTAATATATGAAATACTTCCTCTGAATATCATGCGTATACCTGAGTATCGCATTACTTCACGTATTGTGCTTCTTTTAGGTTCTGCATAACAATGTGTGGTGCAATCTTTACAGGAAGGTTTTGGATTGTATGGGCATAGTATACGCTTGCTCGCGGCATACAGCAACAATTTTGTACACTCATCACATAATTGCACTTCAAGAGGATTAACATATAACGCCACTTTCCCATGTCCATGAACCAACGATTTTGCTCTTGCAGGGTGTTTTCCATTGCAGTATATATTAATGAATTTTCCCAGCACACCAATGTCATGCTTTATTGCATTCTGGTTGTTAGCATCCATAGCTTTCCTTATATAATTTTCTTATCAGTAAAGTTACAGCAGCCAATGTTAATACCGTCATACTGAAATGTGCGTTTTGTAAATGAACACATAAAAGTATTGCTTGATAGCTGTTTGCAATGCTCGCAATTAATACATAACGCTATATAATCAATAGCTCCATCATCCTGCATTGCCATTACCATACGGGCAAGCACGCCAAATGCTATCCTTTTATCGTTTTTATCAATTTGTGATAAATAGCGTTGCATTGTATGTGCAGTT
>DAOLVF010000042.1:0-6018 GCA_035420565.1 Spirochaetota bacterium
GATTTAGGATTTGCTTTATTATGGATTGTTCAATCAGTATTAATGAGATGCGTTTACTTTGATATAAACCAGTTACAACCATGGGAAATACCAGCATTAACACCGGTTACAATAGGTGCCATGGCTCACACCGAACCTGATACTGCAAGAATGACAGCACGGTATATCGATAACAATACGCTTTCACTATCCGGACATAAAAAATATATTACTGGCGGCAAAGATGCAGATTTACTTTTTGTCACTGCAAGAAGGACTGGTGAAGATAAATTTACAAAAATTGTATATATACAAACATACCAGCTCCCGGAAAATGCATTGCAACAGCTTGACATGTCAATTTTACCAACAATTAACCATGCTACCCTTACTCTGGACGATTTTCCCTGCAACGCTTTACAATGCAGTCCGGTGAAGGATAAGGAGTTACGTAAAATTTTAAAAAAATGGGGCATGGTAGAGCGTGCATTGATAGGTGAAGCATACATAGGCTATTTATGTTACCTGGCAAAAAATATAACCATGCCTGATCAGAATGAACTCATAGACGAAGTTGAAAATCTGTTGGCATTACAAAAAACATTTACCCGTCAACAATTAGAAAATGCATTTTCTAATAATTATATAGATACATTGGGTGACGTAGCACGAGTATTGTCTGTTACTCAAAAAATTTCCAATTACTGTATGGAAAATCCACAAACCACTGGTGATTCCATTACTTTACGTCTCCATGATTTAAATCTATTTAACAAGATTAGATTATAATACTTTTCATGATGAATACACGCTATAAATACTGTTCAGTAAAATTATTTTTATATAAAGTTCTTGATAATTATGCTATATTTGTAGCAATGGTATCAACTTATAAAACAAAGGCTCTATTATGTTTACCTCTGTTGAGAATACAATCCATGAGTTGGAGAAACAAAAATATATTTGTTCCAAAGACATAGCAACTACTGTATACCTTGCATTAAAAATGGAAAAACCTGTTTTAGTAGAAGGACCTGCAGGAGTTGGAAAAACTGATTTAGGCAAATGTATTGCAAAGTCTTTAGGATTTGAATTAATACGCCTTCAGTGCTATGAAGGTCTGGATGAAGCAAAAGCATTGTATGAGTGGGAATATGCCAAGCAGCTTTTGTATACTCAGATATTGAAAGATAAATTATCAAGAATTCTTGAGGATCAGGCTACATTAAAAGATGCAGTAAATAAATTGACCAGCGAAGAAGATGTTTTTTTCTCAGAAAAATTTTTAGTAGCACGCCCTATACTAAAAGCTATTACAAATGATATAACCTCATTATTGCTCATTGATGAAATTGATAAATCCGACTCTGAATTTGAAGCTTTTTTACTGGAGGTTCTTTCTGATTATCAGGTTACTATCCCCGAAATAGGTACTATTGTTGCAAAGAACAAACCCTTTGTATTACTAACCTCTAATAACGCCCGTGAAATGTCAGATGCTTTAAAACGTAGATGCTTACATCTTTATATTGATTATCCAACAAAAGAATTAGAAGAACGGATAATACAACTAAAAGTTCCTGAATGTGGCAATTATCTCATTAAAGAAATTATTAATGCAATTCATGAAATAAGAAAATTTCCTTTAAAAAAAGACCCAAGCATCAGCGAAACACTGGATTGGGCAAAAGCACTAACCTTGATGGGCTGTGAAGTCCTGAACAGGGATATAGCAATTGATACATTAAACTTTATTTTAAAGTATGAAAAAGATATTGAGCTTGTGAAAAAGAATCTGCATTCTATTATTGTTCATTAATAATGTATGTTCCACAATAATAATATTATAAAAAACATTATAATTGAAGAAGACAAGGCCAAAGGAGTTTTTTTTGAATTTGCAGAAGTTTTAAAAAAAGCAGGAGTTGATCTATCCATTGTTGAAATAATGGATATGATGAATGCAATTTCACATATATCAATTCTGGAAAAAGAAGTTTTTAAACAAACATTAGCTACCACTCTTATTAAAGATTATACTGATATTCCTGTTTTTAATCAATGTTTTGAACAATTTTTTGAGCGAAAAAAGGGAAATGATTCTTTATTGGATATCTACACTCTGCATGCGCATTCTGAAGATTTTATTTTTACACCGGAAGAAACATCGTTGCTCAATTCATTAATTGACAATTTTTTAGAATCACATCCTCAATCTTTTTTTAAAAAATCAAACGAGTATCTTACAAAAATTTTCATTGATGAAGAACTATCATCTGAATCTGGCGGTGCTGTGGGATTGTCGTTGTTTAACAAGCGCTCCCAATTTGCATCTGCTGGTGCCAATGATTCTGATTACCAGGAACTATCGCCCCAACTATTTGAAGTCATTATGGGTATGATTAGAAAACGCATGTTTGAGCGAACCATGGGCAGTACTATAAAACAGCGTGAGGATTATCTTTTAAATAAATACATATATCAGCTAAAACCTGATGAAATAAAAGAGATGCGAGAATTAATAAAGCGATTTGGCCAGAAGATGAAAAACAGGATATCATTACGGAAAAAAAGGGTAAAGCGAGGAAACTTTGATATAAAAAAAACCCTGCGCAGGAATCTTCAATACGGTGGCGTTCCATTTAAAATTTTTCACAGGGATAGGAAAATTGACAGGCCTCAACTGGTGGTTTTGTGCGATATTTCAAGTTCGGTTAACCAATATTCAAGATTTATGTTGCTGTTGACGTATACGTTGCAGTCGCTTTTTGCAAAGGTACGTTCTTTTGCATTTATCAGTAACCTTGTTGAAATTACCGACTTGTTCCGGGAAATGGATCCGGAACGAGCATTAAACTCAATATTCAGCGATACCAATTTTACCTATGGTTGGGGCAGTAATTACGGTAACAGCTTTAATCAGTTTATTCAAAATTACAGCGATGCACTTACCAGCAAAACAACTGTTTTAGTTTTAGGTGATGCGCGTAACAATAATCAGGACCCGGGATTAGATTCATTTATTAAAATGAAAGAGCGATCCCGTAATATATACTGGCTTAATCCTGATAAGCAACATTTGTGGAATTGGAGTGACAGTATAGCTAACGTTTATATTCCCTATTGTTCCGAGATGCGTGAGGTACAAAACTTTTTAGACCTGTCACATTTTATTGATACCCTTTTTATACAAAAAAGATAAGTATCATGGAATACTGCTGGTAGATTACTTTATCAATCTATTTGCTTGACATAAACACAAACATATCAATAAATAGACCAAACATTTCATATAATTATAACAGTGAGCATTATTTAATTATGGAAAACAAGGTACACTTATTAATTATTGATGACGAAGATATTATCTTAAAAAGTTGTCAAAGAATTTTACGCAAACGAGAAGATTTAACCATTGATACTGCAACCAATGGACGTGAGGGACTTGAAAAGGCTAAGGCAAAAAAATACGATATTGTTATTACCGATCTCAAAATGCCCGTTATGGATGGCATGGAGGTATTAAAGACATTGCGCAAAGAACAACCAGATGTCACGGTTATTATATTTACCGGTTTTGCAACTGTTGATACAACCCGTGAAGCCCTGAAATTAGGTGCATTTGACTATATCCCAAAACCATTTACACCTGATGAATTGAGTAATGTTGTTGATAATGCCATCAAAGCGCGTCAAAATAAAGCAGAGTCTGCCATGCTTGATCTTCTGGCGATAGTTTCTCATGAATTAAAAAGTCCCGTATCTGTAGTTCACACAACGGCTGAAACACTGTATAAAGGATACTTTGGGAATTTATCTCCCGACCAGCAAAAAATCATTGAAACAATACTTCGCAACTGTCAGTATTTAGAAGATATTATCCGTAATTACCTGGATTTATCAAAGATGGAATTGGATTCCCTTGAATCTTTTAGTCAGCAGATAGACTTATATGAAGAAGTTATCAAGCCTATAGTTGAAATGCCGGAAAACACTAATAATATAAAAAACATGAAATTAGAGCTTAACATACAGGTAAAACCAAAAATAATGGGGGATGCAAATCTACTAAAGATTGTAGTTACCAATTTAATTAATAATGCAATAAAATATGGTCAGGCTAATACTACTATTAACATAGAGTTAACACAACAAAATAATGAATATGTCTTCTCAGTATATAATGAAGGTGTGGGAATACCTGAAGAAGATATGGAAAAATTATTTAAGAAGTTTTCACGGTTAAAGCAAAAAGGCACTGAAGGTATTAAAGGTTCAGGCTTGGGATTGTATATATGCAAATCAATTATTGAGAAACATAAGGGTAAAATCTGGGTTGAATCAGAATATGGTAAGTGGGTTAAATTTTCATTTAGTTTGCCATTATCATGAAAATTATGCTTGAAATTAATATTAACCTTTTTTATATTATTCAAGCAAACGTAAAACTTAAAACCATTTTGGGAGCTTTTAATGGAGATAGAATTAAAGGATATTGGTGAACATAAAGTTATATCTGTTAGCGGGGAGGTGGATCTTTATAATGTCAGCGAATTAAAAAAGGCATTATTCAGCGTAACCGATGGTACTTATTCCAGCGTTGTCGTAGATTTAAAAGATGTAAATTACATGGACTCATCCGGTATAGGCGCACTGGTTGCAGGTCAAAAGAAAATGCGTGCCCATAATGGAAAATTTGCATTAATCAACATACATGACGATGTATTAAATATATTGAAGCTGGCTACGCTTGATAGGTTTTTTAGCATCTATGAAGATGAAAATGATCTAATTTAACGGATTGTATGTTACATGAAATTTTTATTGTGTTCGTTTTAGAACAAGAAGTGTCATGTCATCATGCTGTGGCACATCACCTCTGAAATTGTCAACATCTTTCACTATTAAATCTGAAAGCTCTTTGGCATTAAGTTGCTTATTGGCAACAACCAGATCCTTTAATCTTTTTTGACCATACTCTTCTTTGTTAGCATTCCTCATTTCAGTAACGCCATCAGTATACATTATTATAATATCACCAATATTTAACAAAACTTTAGCTTGCTTATAGTCAACATCTTCCATAATACCAATTGGTACGCCTTCAAGTTTTGTCAATGTGCATGCATCCAGTGAAGAACGATAACAAAAAAGTGGACCATGGCCTGCATTTGAAAACGACAGCTCATTATTAGAACGATTATAAATCATAAAAAACAGTGTGGCAAATTTATCTATTGCAAAATCTGCACTGAGTGAATCATTAATTGCCCGTACAACATCAGCACACTGTACATCCCCCCTCCGTATATATGAAACAAAAACTGTTCTGATCATTACCATAACCAGTGAAGCAGGAACACCCTTTCCGGACACATCACTTATTAAAGCACCCACCCGGTATTCATCTATGTCAATGTAATCAAAATAATCACCCCCAACACCTTTTGCAGCACGTGTAAATCCTTTAATTTCGATTCCACTTTTATTATAAAAACCCATTGGATTGAGCCCTTCTTGAATTTCACGAGCTAAATCAATCTGTTCTTGCATTATACGGCTTTCAATTTCCACCTGTTGAGCAACTTTTAACCTTTGAGTCATTTGATTAAATTCGTTAGCAAGTTTACCTAATTCATCTGAGCTTTCAATTTCAATTTTATGATCTAAATTACCACCACCAATAATAACAGCTCCTTCGGTCAATTTCTTGATAGGCTTTATAATAACACTTGCAAGAACTATCGAACCTACAATTGAGATAACAATAAAGAATGAGCCAATTAATAGGATTGTAATAGTTAATTTTCTGATTTCATTCAATATTATTTCTTCACTGAATCCTAATCGTACGGTACCTATCCTTACCGTTTGTACTGTATGAAATAGTGGCAATGACAGATCATAAAAATTAACATTTTTTTTATTATCTCTGTATACCACAAGCAAAGGCTTTTCAAAATCAGTGTTGTTGAAAGCTTTACTGGTTAAATCATCATCAATAATAGTCCCATTCATTTGAGGATCAAAATTTTGAAT
>DAOLVF010000042.1:6118-17664 GCA_035420565.1 Spirochaetota bacterium
AAGCATTTTTTAATATTATTTTTTGCTTTTTCATGATCTGGATCTATGGCAAGTACTTTCCTCCATTCGGTAATTGCCAGATCAAACTGATTATTAGTATAATAATTAATACCCTTAAAATAGTATTCTCTTATTAATTCTTGTTGTCGGGGTGTTAATTTTTTACCCTGAACCTGTTCTGCAACCTGGAATCGCAATTGCGATTCTATTTTATTAATAATGATAGCTACCTGTATATTATCGGGATATTTATTATTAATAATCTTAAATTCTGCCAATGCCTTTTCCAGATTATTTTTTCCACCCTGCTGATATAATTGAAGTGCCACATTATATCGTTGCCTGAAATCTATATCAGTAACCTCACCACCCGTTTTTCTTTTTCCAACTTTTGATTGTGTTATCAAATTTTGTATTTCTGGATATTGTGGATCAATAGTTGCAATTAAATCAAATTTTTTAAATGCCTCATTATACTTTTTATCAGCTAATAATTTTTTTCCATCATTAACAATTGTTTCGGCAAATTTTTTAAATGACTCGGGATTCTTAGCTAAATCGCATCTCAATAAATATTCAGTTGCGATTCTATTCTGCGGAAATAGATTTAATATCTTCACCCATTGCTCTCTTGACTCTGCAATATTACCCTGACTATACAGTCTTTTACCAGATTCTATTAATGGTTGAACAATTGAGTAATAGGGGTTATTTTCATTAATTACTTCTTCTTCCTCAACCCGCAGTGCATCCAGCGCAGTAGAAAGATAACGCCTTGCAAGCTCATTCTTTGGATCCAATGTTAACGTGGCTTGAAAAGCACTGACAGCATCTCTATATCTCCCTTCGGTTAACGATATTAAACCTTCCTGAAAAGTTTTATCAATTTGCTGTAATCTAAGCAATCGTTGGCGTTCTTCCCATTCCTTCTTTAATTGTGGGATAGATTCAAGCAATGCACGAGCATCTTTATAATTATCAATAAGCGCTAATGCATTTTCTAGATTATCCTGAGCCTGAGTAAACTCGTAGGTTTTTAGATTGTTAACTCCGGCGATATAGAACTGTTCTGCCTGTAAACGACGTTGCTCGTAAGTACGTTTTTCATCTAATATGTCTTCAATTTTTGCAATATAATCTTTTGCTACCCTGTTTTTTTCATCAAGCTTTAATACCTGTACAAATTCATTGCGTGAATCAATATATTTTTCCTGTTTAAAGAATTCTTCTCCCGTAGCTATCAGAGCCATAATTTTTTCAAATTTTAACCTGTTGTTTATTGCTAATTCAGCCTGGCGTTTACCTTCACCAGCAACAGCATCAAGTGGTACCAGACGTAACATTTCATCCCATACTTTGATAGCA
Organism: Spirochaetota bacterium; assembly: GCA_035420565.1. GTDB lineage: Bacteria > Spirochaetota > UBA4802 > UBA4802 > UB4802 > UBA4802. The sequence goes on from DAOLVF010000042.1 coordinate 7,484, forward strand.
TCTTCATATCTTTTTTCATTCATTAATATTTGAGCTTCGCTTAATAAAGCATAATATTTTTTCTTTATTTCTTCTGATAAACGTTTTTTTGCTAATTCAAGTTTAATTTCATCACTAAGCAATTTAAGTTCATCCTTTAAAATCTGTAGTTCGGGGTCATTAGGGTCTAAGCGGTATGCAACAATAAAATGTTCAATAGCTATGCTGGAATTATTTTTTGCAGCGTCAATATCCTCCGGTAATACTTTCCGTGATAACCGGTAATATAATTTAGCTTTTTGGAATGAAATATCCTTTTTATGTTTTTCTTCATAAACAAGTTCAATATTGCGCTGGGCATCTTCATTGTTGGGATCAATTTCCAGGATTTTTAACCATTCAATAATTGCCTTTGTAAGATCTTTTTTATTATAGTATTCTATAGCCTGTTTATTATAATTATCTATTAGTTGTTTATTCTGGACTTGTGGCTTGATAGAAGTTGCTGTTAAAAAAGAAATAACTATTACAATAAAAGCTATAATGATTTTTTCTTTTTTCACCTGTATGTTAAAAATATTTATCATTGGATATTATTGTTGATGAATAAGCGTCCTGTTTGATAATAACCAGCCTTTTTCTTTTTTTGTCCCGGTGGCATAGCGAATTAACTTAATATCGCCATTCACTACCTGTTCACCTTTACCGCTCTGGCGGTTTATGATTGTTGCAATAAACTTTACATTTTTAAATTCGTAAGGTTTACCATCACTATCTGTGCCATTGTGCAGTTTGTCATCCACTTCAACAATTTGTAAATTTGTAATATAATAATTTTGATACATAGTCTTAAATGTATTGCTATCTTTAGGATAAGCTTCTAACTTAGTGTATTCTGCATAATTAAGATACCTGACCGAATTTGCCCATCGGTTCAACAGATTTTCAATATCTGAGTAATCCCTTTGGTTTGAACATGAAAACAACATAAAAGATACCAGCATACATAATGATACACCAAACATTTTTTTTGTTATCATCAAAATCCCCCAAAAACAAAATAGTTATTACTATTAACTTTATTACTATTAACAATATCGCAATTTTAATTCCTTTTCACTGAATACAATTGCAGAAAATTTTTCTATTTTTGTATTATTCCATTTCCATGCATCAGGCGGCAATCCTGCTTTATAACATGTATGCTCCAAAAATGTTTTAACGTCCCATCCATATTCAGTTGCTACCTGTGGCAGCAGTAACCCCGAGCGGAATCCACTGCTTATAATAAGCCCATCTCTTCCAATAACTATCTCCGAAATATCATTAACTGGTTCAATTGGTGTAAGGATGGAAATTTCAATATCAATTTTATCAAGTTCACTTTTTGTTAAAGGTTCAAAACGCGGATCTTCAAAAGCTGATGCCTTAGCCATGTCAACTACTGCTTCTGGTATTGTCTTAATTCCTTTAACATAGCCTATGCACCCACGTAAAGCACCGTTTTTATGCAGTGTAACAAAAGCACCACATTTTTGCTTAAAAACTTCATCGTTAAATTCATTGTTGAAATCTACTTTTGGCAGCGTTCTTTTGTTTAAATACTCTTCAATGGTTTTGCGCGCTAATGTAAGCAATTTTATCTTTTGTTCATCATTGAGTACTATCATAATCTTTTCCCTTATTAAAAATATTTACTTTGATGGAGGCTTTCATGAGTATTATCAACAGTTATTGCATCCTCCATTATCATTGCACAAATGCAGCAGAAAGATAACCAACCACCTCATTTTTAGGACCTGCAGTATCACCGGAATTAGCATAATGCAGTATTTCCACCTTTGTAGCCCCAAGTTGTTTTGAAGCAATCATGCCCGCCAATACCGGACCTTCACCGCAGGCTTGCGCTTTATCGCTCCGCAAGGCTTCATACAGATATAGCTCGTCAAATTTTCTAAGTGATTCAATAAAATGTGAATCAATTTTTTTTGCAATATCATAGTGGTAATAATGTGATAAATCCGTTGAAAGAATAATGACAAATCTTCGCTGTTCATCATGTAATATTTTAGCAACCTCGCTGCCGATTTCTTTGCACGTGGTAAAATCAATTGTCCCTATAATAATTGGTACTAAAACAAACTGTGGCAATACCACCTGTAAAAAAGGAAGCTGAACCTCTAATGAATGTTCGTATTGATGGACCTCTTTTATTTCCTCAAATACATTGTTTTGTAAAAGCTTCTGGGCGATAGTTTCGTCAATCTGGACCTCTCCTAATGGAGTTTGATATATTCCTGATGAAATAACTGAAGCCCCATTAAAACGCACTCTGTGTGATGGAGCCAGTATTATAACAACATCCACAGGTTTGTGTTTAAGCTGTGCATATGAATATGCTGCAACAGGACCAGAATAGATATAACCTGCATGGGGCGATATGAATGCTACGGGTTTGTCAAGAGAAACGATTTTTGCATTTGCAATATATCGTTGAATATCATTTTTTAGTTTATCAGGGTTTGCTGGATAAAATGAACCTGCGAATCCCGGCTGTCTTATCCACATACAGCACCTCTCCATGAAAATTTTAACATGAAATTAAACTCATTTACTATTTACAACCTATAACCAATAAAAATAATTATTGTTATTAATATAATAAAACACTTCTCAGTTTGCAAGCTTATTTACAATTAACTATCTATATAATAACTATCTATATAAAAAAATTGGGATGCGCTGGTCTGCATCCCTTTATAATGGTGGTATTAATTATATTGATTTATTGATTTACTTTAATATTAAAATGTTGCCTGTAATCCAGCCAGAAAATGAAAGTCGGGCATGGGATATTCACAATACGAGTCCCCAAGTGGTGGTACCAAAACAGCAAAGGTAGAATATTCTTTATCGGTGATATTATACAATGAAATAAATGCTGTATATTTTTGTAAAAAAGTATACGACATCTTTGAATTTATTATAAAGTAGCTGTCAAACTCTTTTAACCCTTGCGTATCAGCATAGAGCTCATTAACATATTCACCATCAAGCTGTATGGTAAAATCTGCTATGGTTAGCGTTATTCTCCCATTAGCTTTATGCGCCGGAACATAGGGTAAATACCCATTTTCCTGCTTGTTATCGATATATGAATAACCTGCATTGAATGATAGCCATTTTAAAGCCTGTACAGTAATCATTGCTTCAGCCCCATTATAGGAAAATTCATCAGCATTTTCCCATTGCGAGGTATACACAAACATGTTGTCCGACCATATTCTATAACCGCCCATATGTATTGTAATTGTATCACCAAGCTTTTGCTCCATTCCAATTTCAGCCATGGTATATGTTTCAGGTTTAAGATCCGGATTGGGATTTATGGCAGGATACATACCTTTCAGATAAACCTGCCGTATATCAGGGAACTTAAATCCCCTTGCAACACTTGAATAAAATTTTGTTTTTTTGAACGGTCGCACTGCTGCACCACCCTGCCATGCAATATAATCTCCATATTCTGAATTATAGCTGTAACGTGTACCACCGTTAACACTTAAAATATTTTTTAAAAAGTTTTGATCCATCAATACATATATCGATGTATCATTCATAAATTTATCTTTCATATAATATGAATCATTTTCAATATCCTTTGCTGTTCCGCCATATCGCCGCCATTCTGCACCGGTTGTAACGGTATTCCCCTGCCATAGTTTAACTATCTCCTTTAACCGTACAGCGTATGAACTGTCATCAGATTCAAATTTATCAATATCAGTATTGCTCTGCTTTGATTCATGGTTACCAAAATTACCTTCTGCCTGTAATGTTCCACTATAGTTGCCATAATCATGAGCTAATTTTACAACAACTCCACCTCGTGTAATATCAAATTCTTCAAGAAGGTTAAGCTGGTTGGTTAACGGTATTTCTGATAATGCATCAATACCTTCTGGACCTGGATCATGTATATTCTGCTTCATGCCGTAGCTATCCACACCTGCATACCAATTATGTGAAAGCGCATACCCAACATGAACAGTACCATTCTGCTGCATAAATTCAGAAGTAAATGTTTTGCCGTTAATTGTCTGTTCCCAATCTCCATCAGTTTTTTGGAACTGGTATCCAGCACTATAATCTAATTTTCCAAATTTTCCCATATGGTACAAGTAATCCTCGGTGGTATTCCATGTTCCATACGAGCCCTGAATTTCAGTAGTATATCCATCCTCTTTTTGTCTTTTTGTGATAACATTGATCACCCCGCCCATTGCTCCTGAGCCAAATAGCACCGGTTGCGGACCAATGAGTACTTCAATACTATCAACATTTTTCATGTTCATGATGTCAGCAACCGGATGCCCCATAATACCCATAGTTGTATCCATACCGTTGTATAGAATAGGTATACCTGTTGTTGGACCCCATCCTGATTTGCCAATACCACGCATTGACATCGTTGCAGCGCCACTTCGTGCAATACCATAACCCAGCACCCTGTTTGCACCGGTATAAAATGAAGGTATTTGATTTTTTATAACACTGATTAAATCATTATTGGAACTATCCTTAACCGTGTTTCCTTTTATTGACTGATAAGCACCAGGATATAACAAGGTATCGGATACAATGACATCCTCCAATTGAACAGCTTCGTCATCAGCCTGTACGGAAGCTGTACCAGATAATACAATTGCTACTATAAATATAAATAAACGCTTCATAAGCACCTTCTACAATAATTTATATTAATAAAGTGTTACTATTATTAAAAATATATTATTTGTCAATACAAATATTCATATTATTATGCAGATATAAATATGCAATACCAGAGTGTTATAATGAAGCAGGACTTATAGTATTTGTAAAAAGGAAGGCTACTCTCATGTTTTACCACGGTCATCCGGCATCTTGATTCATTATCTAACGTTAAGAAATAACTGTTAAAACAAGTACAGCATGACCGTGGTTAACAATTCTATTTTTTAAGTATGTTTACATGCTCATATTGCTTTGAGACTATGTTTATTGCAGTATCTAAATCACTGCGCTTTTGTTCACCTTCCAATCGGTAGAGCTCTGACCCTTTATTATCCAGAAAAAGATACACCGGCACACGCCACAGATGATAGGTTGATACATACATCGCGCCATCAGGATTATTGATATCAACCTTTTTTATTATACTATCAGGATAATGTGTCTGCACATATTGAATAGTATCATCCGTCATTGAGCATGATTCACAATTTTTAGCGCTGACAATGACAATCGTTATTGAATTGTTTGTATTGTGCGAGACAGTACATCCATGAAGGGTAATTATCGCCCAGAAAAAAATTAATGAGATACAACATGCTAAGGATGAAATTGTTATCCGACTATTGGACACCAATGTCACCTGTATTTTCCTTTTCTAAAAACTCAATACGCTTGCGCTTCATTGCATCTTCAAATTCATTGTCCGATAGTCCCTGTAAAGAGTGTAACCGGGTTTTATATTCGCCATCATACGGTTTCATCATCTCCCTGTCCATAAATTCTGGATCAGGTGTGGTTGCTTCAATAAAGCGATAGCCACGCAAATCCTTCAGTGTCAATGGCGGCTTTGCCTTTTTGTCCAGCAACACCTTGCCAAAGAAAAGAAGCGGTACCATTTGCTTCCCGCTCTGAAGCTCCTGTTTTTGCACCGTATAGGCAACGGGTTCACCCTCTGCATCAAAAAGATTTGCATCAACAATATAGTATCCTTTCCGTAGCACATCAATTTCAACATCGATGTACAATGAACCGTCAGCAATCCTTTCTTTAAAGCTACCGGTAAACTTTGCGGGGATGGTGTTTTCAGGGAAATATTCAAATGGTATTGCTGCCTCTACATGTTCATTGCCAGCATTAAACTCAACCTCTGCCCAGTATGCGGATGATTTTTTTTCTGATGAAAAACTTTGCGAGCATGTCAGCTCAGCAGTATAGTCACCAGTTGTATTTTTTGCAAGCGATAGTTCTGCATAATATTTTGCCTTGTTTTTATTAAGTCCCTTTTTTATAACAGATTTTGTTATAGCTATTGGAATTCGTTCTGAATCAGGTTTAGTACCCCGCAACACAATCAATACAAATGTAATGGTATCATCGCCAACAACTCGATACTTATCAGCAGTAAAGAGATAGTAGATATCACTGCCCTCTTCAATAGGCAATGGCTGTTCATACCGGCGGTTAGGCATAAGCAGGTCAATATTCTCCTTGCTCAATGGCCTGCTGTTAGGAGGATATATCGATAGCTGTTTATAGTCCTGTAGAGCTTGCTGCGGTGATATGAGTCCCATCTCTTCAAGCACCGTACTATATCCATGAGAACTTTCGCCTGCTGCCTCTTCAGCGATGGTATCGTTTTTATTAGCATAGTGTGTTATATACAGCATAATACCAGCAATAATAACAATGATTATTAATGAAATATGAGTTAATTTAACTTTCATATATAAAAACTCCCCTTATGAAAATATCATACCGCTGTGTCATTCTAAAGGGACGTAGTACCGAATATTCTATTCGTTCATAAAACGACACGATTCTTCGCTATCGCTCAGAATGACATGTTACCTCAAGGTCATTCCCGGCTTGAACCGGAATCCACATAATCAACGTTAGATACTGAAATGAGCTTATTGAATTATAAATACATACATTGAATACAGTCTACTACAAAGAATTTCTATTATTAGTAAATCAATAAAAAAAGCGCGGTATTACAAAACCGCGCATATATTAAAAGATTAACTAAAGTGTTTACCATCCCAGTTGAGTGATAAATTTCATCTTCATTTCATAATGATTTAAATAATATCCCGAGCATGTATAGGCTATAACGTGATTTGTCCAGTGCGTACAGTTGCACAGATTGTTATAGCTTCCCGAATTGACACAAGCAGCAGATGAATGATAGGCAACAGCACCATCGTCCTCACCAGGTAGTAAAGCCGAAGCACCAAAAATGCCTTTATATCCGCCAATATGGTAAATGATTATCCCGTTTGTATCATTATGGTTATACATATTGCGTATAGTACTTACACCCAACTGCCCCCCTAGATTGCAGGTAAAAAGATCAGAAATTCCTCTAATTGATATTTCACTGCCGCCACCTGCACCTGCTGTAGTATAGACATACGCAATATTCCACTGCGGTGTGTAATTGGCATTGATATACCCCACGATTGCATCGCCAGCACTATAATTAACAACATAACACCAGTTGCTACCTTTGCAGTAAACATCCAGATAATTTGTTTTAAATTGACTTGCTGAATATGCAATGGTGTTGTTGTTATCAACATAACAATTAACAGATACATACCCCGGTGCATTTGCTAAACGGGATTCTCCACCTTTACTCTTGCCATCCAGCCAATGAGTTGAGCACATTCCATTGAGATGAAGAACATATGTTGTACTAAATCCTGCCGATGCTACAAACATAAACCCTGCAATTAACAGTATTAAAAAAGCAAACCTCTTCATAAGCCCCCCATATCTATACTCTATAATAAATATCTACCGAACAGACGGTATCTAAGAGACAATATAGAAACCTTTAAGGAAAAGTCAAGAAAAAAATTACAATAGTAAATATTAATCAATATCAATTTATTTATTAGCAGGAAGTTAATACACCATCTCTATAACATTACAATGTTATTTTGCTAAAAATTATGCATTGTTTTTCATTACCACTCCTGATACACTACCTCAGCAAAACCCAGCATATCATCAATATGAAGATTGGTATTATCATCAAGAATAATATAACCGGAATAATAGCCAGATACTTTATTACGATACTGCTTTGTAGTACTGATTTGATATATTGCTGGTATTGAAAATATTTTCCATAATTGTTTTAGAAAACTGAAAGTTTCTGTAAGGGTTATATTATTATTACAATTTACAGTTGACGTGCTGTATACGGTTATGCATTATATTAATAATTAATTGAAAGGCAAGTTCATGATATGCTTAAAAAAATTATCACTATTTTGCTTATACCGTTTCTGTTACAATGTACCTCAAAAAGTTATAGCATTACAAAACAATCAAAATTAGCAGGCACATGGTATCCTGACAATGCTCAGCAACTAAGTCAATTAATTTCCAGCCTTACCAGAAATGCCAAACACCATGCCATAAACCGCACACCAATGATTATAGTCCCTCACGCAGGATATACCTATAGTGCATATGTAGCGTCAAAAGCTTATGGGGCGATAGTTACTTATAAACCAGATATCATCATTATAATAGGGCCATCTCATTATGAACAGTTTACCGGTTTTGCCCTGCCCGTTTATGATGCCATTGCCACGCCACTGGGAACGATACCTGTGGATAAAAAAACCGTACAAAAACTATCAGCCAATAACAATTTTGTGTTTAACAACAAAGCATTTGAACCTGAACACAGCGTTGAAATTCAATTGCCATTTATTCAATATCTATTCCCGGGAATCCCTGTTATACCAATCCTGACAGGCAGCACAACCCCTGATACAGCAAAGGAAGCTGGATGCCACTTACTATATGCGATAGCTCATTATAAAAAGCCCTTGTTCATTATCAGCAGCGACTTTACTCATCATGGTCCGCGTTTCTTTTTTACTCCGTGTAGCAATAGTAATAAAAGCAAACAGATGCAATGCATAAAACAAGGTGATCAACAGGCAATTGATTATATTTTGTCATGCGATGCTGATAAATTGTATGATTACTGCAAAAAAACCGGCATAACGATATGCGGGGTAAATGCTCTTATATTTGGATTATCCATATATGAAAAGGTAACCACAAAACAATTAGCAGGTTATGCAACATCTGCCGATATCACCGGGGATTTTGACAATACCGTAAGCTATGCTGCAATTGTTATTGACGGTATGCTCAATACACAGGCTAAACCATATGCAAACAACCAACCATCAATGCTTTCAGACAATGATAAAGCTTTTTTGCTATCATTAGCCCGACAATCCATACAATCATATGTATTGAGCAAGAAGCCTTTTCACTACAGTGGCACCATACCAGAAGCATGCTTGCACAATGCCGGTGCATTTGTAACAATCACCATACAGGGAAATCTGCGCGGGTGCATTGGTTACATTGAACCAATAAAGCCTCTGTATAAAACGGTGATTGAATGTGCCGCCAGTGCAGCTATCAGTGACCCCCGTTTTGAGCCATTGTCACCTGAAGAATACAGCACAATACGTATTGAGATATCGGTATTATCGCCGCTTAAAAAAATATCATCGCTTGATGAATTAACACCGGGAAAAGATGGGCTTGTAGTTGTGAAAGGGAACAGGCGTGGCGTACTATTGCCGCAGGTTGCACAAGAATTTAACTTTACAAAGGAGGAATTTTTTCAGCAAACATGTAACAAGGCAGGAGTATATCCATTTGAATATGATTCGATTATCATGTATACATTTACCGCTACCGTCTTTCATGAACGTACACCTTCCCCATAATGAAGGATTGATATGAGCAGATTAACACGGAAAGATATTTTACAGGCAGGTATTGCTTCACTGCAAACAGCTTTTTTTACAGGAACTATCGCCCCATTATATCATTGTTTTGCCGCCATTAGCTATCACGAAGCAATGCACTGGAAAAAGGTTGATACAAAAACTGTACAGTGCATGTTGTGCCCCAATCAATGTATGTTGCGTAACGGTGACAAAGGTGCATGCAAGGCACGTCAATGTATTAATGGCACATTGTACAGCCTTGTGTATGGGAACATTGCCGCTTACCATATTGACCCCATAGAAAAAAAACCTCTGTATCATTTTATGCCGGGTAATGAAGCGCTTTCAGTAGCAACCGCCGGGTGCAATTTTAGCTGCAAATTTTGTCAAAACTGGCAGCTATCACAAAGCTATCCTCATGAGCTTGACAGCAAACACATAACGCCAGTTCAACTGGTAAACAACGCCTTAAACAAAAAAACGCCCATTATTGCATTTACCTACAATGAGCCAACTATTCAATATGAATACATCTATGAAACAGCAGTGCAGGCAAAAAAGAAGCATGTAGCCTGTGTTATTATTTCTAATGGATATTGCAACAAAAATGCCAGTGTACTATTGTATCCAATGCTTGATGCTATAAAGATT
>DAOLVF010000043.1:0-17520 GCA_035420565.1 Spirochaetota bacterium
AATCACTCTCTATTTTTTTTCCACAAAAATTCTCATTTACCATTGAAACTTTATGTTCTTTTCATAACATGTATCCCTTTTGATTATTTAATTCTATAATATCTTAAATTTTTATATGAACCTATATCAATAATAGAATTTTGTACACCAATTAAATCTTTTACATATTTTCCTTTAATTATTTTATTATAATTATAACTTGAACTATGTATAAATTGATTTGCATTCCCACTTTGAACTCCACTTACTATAATTATATGAGAATAATTATTATATACTGCAATATCTCCTATCTTAACCTGACCATTTTTTACTTCCTTAAATAACCCACTTTCTACTATGTTTCTTACTCCACTATCGCACTTACCTATTAAATTAAGTCCTTTTAAGTTATTGTAATCTCTCCCCTCCGTCCCATTCGTTATCCCTGCTATATCTAGTACCAATCCCACAAATCCTGCACAATCTAACTTTGGCTGCCCATTATTCCCTGTATATGCTCCTCCCACACTTATGATTGCCTGAATCTCTAATTTTTGGGAAATAGTGAACTCAATCAAATAGTATAACTAAAATAGGAATTTCATAATTATCCTTTAAAACAATAGTAAAAGAATATTTTATTGAAGAAAAATTACTATATTCAAAAATAAAATAATCGATTATATAATTTCTCCAATTGCTACTATTTTTACTATTTTTACTTAACATTAGTTTATTACCCTCTAATTTCCAGTGCCCTTTTTCCTGAAAATTTGTACTGAAATCTCTTATTTTGTAAATATTATTTTTATAAAAATTTATACATTTATTGGGTGGTATTATCCATTCTCCTATTATTACATATTGTAAAAAAGTTTTACCATTTTCAAAATTATATTTTTCCCCGGTTTGAACTTTATTTTTAATAAAAGAAATCTTTCCCTCCTTATCCTCCATGTTAATATGTTTTATTTCATATAAGTCTTCTTTTGATTTAATAATAGAATCATACTGTATTATTATATTGTTTATTATTAATAAAACTATCAATATTTTTTTCATTTAATGATCCTCCAACTTGGTAGTTTTAGTTTCAAATAAACATTTGTCCTTTTTTTATATCCATCAATCCAACCTTTATTATCTGTAACACAAATTCCCCCACCTCCAAAACTCTCTCCAATCCTACTTCCATCATTATTTAAACTAGCATATACATGATCATAGTAACTATCTGGCAGCTTCATTACTCCTATTGCTCCTGCTAAATCTACTTTGCTTACATGATCTGCATCTACTACTGTAAACAAACTATTATTAAACCGTAAATTTGCTACCGCATTAGTATACTCATACAATAATTTCCCATTGAAACTTTATGTAGCCAACCCTTCTTCTTTTGTTATAGTTTTTTTATTTTGCTTTGCTGCATTTCCTGCTGTTAGTATTTTTTCCGGATTTTGTATCCCTTCCTGCTCCGTTCGCTGTAGAAAGCTGTTATACAATATCACCTATATGGTTATAATAAATCTTCACATAATAAAACCCTATTGTTGCCCCTTTAATTTCAATTGTTCTGCCCATATTCGTTGATATTCTTCAAATCGTTCTTTACCTATCATTTTAATAATAGCGTCTTTTGAAAAATCACCAAAATATAAAATTCCTTGTTCGATGGTTACCTGCATGTTTATTGCTCTATTTAAATGATTGTTTACATAAAACACCCACGTTTGTCCTAATTGTTTAGTTAATTCAAAGAGTTTATCAGGATTTGTAAATAATATCCAGAGTCGATATGAAACTTCATTTTCATTGTTTTTATTTGATTCTCTTATTGTTATTTCTAATGATTTCAAAAATTCTTTTTCTTCTTTCATTGGATAATATTTCATTAATTTAATTGATTTAATATCTTCGTCTGTGATAATAGGTTCTTTACAAATATTATATATTCTATTACCACTCATTTCAATTGGTTTGTTGAATGCATTATCTGGACATTCGTTTGCTATATGTATTTCTACTTTGATTATATCTTTTAACTCAGGACCAGGTAATTCGTACAACATTGGCTTTTTATAACAACTCGTAAAGACAAAAGTTACTAATAATATGCTTATAATTTTTTTAACCATTTTATAACCTCGATACTTTATTTAATCATATTTATTTTCTTATGATTATACTGAACTGATAAATTATACAATCTTTTGTAATCAGTATAACTCATCCAATCTAATGCTGTATCTCTCCAGAATTTTATCCCAAATATATTAAATTTGTATCCTTTTGTTTGATCATACAATTTATCTACTTCTTTTGTCCCATATATCACTGCATCTATTATCCTTTCAACATATAAATAACTTTCTATTTTAATTCTTGAATTTCCATCTATAAAATCTTTCATTTTATATTGATGTAGTTTTATTACTGTATAACTTAAACTATAAGGCATTGATGGATTATAATTAGGATTCGGTAACATGGATTCTGAAAAATAAACTTCACCTATTTTTTCTATTAACTCTTTTCTATCATCAAAAGAATCATCATATAATGATCTTTCAATTTCATCGATGGTAACTTCTGCTATTGTTTGTTGAACCGCTGCATAATATATGCTAGGCCCGTATGAATTTTCATAATTTGTCTGCATCAACTGGTTTAATACATCTATTGCACCTGCATACCCATCGGCTACATTCGTTGCATTGGCAATCTGATTAAACCATTTACTGTTAGCATTTCGCTCTGCTACAGCTCTGTCTAATTTTGTATTATCCTTTGCTTTTTCGCCTGCAAATATAATCGTTCCTTCTTCTTGGGCTTCCAAATATAATTCATGCTCAACAGCACCTACATTTACCCCTAACTCATTGATTAGCTTATCCCGTTCACCTGCATACTTCATGTACAGGTATCTGTCCATGATTTTACCATTGTCAGCTTCCCATAATTGCTTTGATTTTGCTATATCGCTTTCACGCTGGCGCTGTCGCTCTAACTCCGCTAACGCTGCATTAACCGCTATCTCCTTATTGCTATAAAATCCTTCACCCTGTACCCAGTTTATCCCTTTTTCAAAAAACTCACCCACACTATCCCATGCACCTGACAGCAGGTTGCCCTATATGCACCCGCATCTTATGACGCCGTACCTCCCTGTGCGGCTGGGGTACTTTCCCAGTAGCCTTCCCCCGACGGAAGGCTAACTCCGTTGCAGGCGAGCACACAGCCATGGGAATCACTCCCTATTTTTTCCACAAAATTTCTCATTTCCCATTGAAATGTTATGGCTATTGCTTCACTACCTGAAACTTTAAACCTCCTTTATATATATAATCTCCTATTGAATATATTATTAAACTATTTGAATCAACTGAATATAACTCATATTTAACTAATCCTTCCTTCCCTTGTATAACCATATATAATCTTGAATCTTTAATTTCATATTTGCTTGGATATTGATTTAAATCTATATATTTGTTCATCTCACCAATTTTCCATACTTTATACCGTATACCTCCATCCTTCCTAATATATGCTTCTCCCATCCATTCTTCTACTCTGAATTTGCCTATTGCAAAAAACTTTTTTAATCGTTCACCTACCCATTTAACATACTCTTTTTTCAGCTTTTCTACATCGTTAACCGGTATTTCCTTCCCTTTATTATAAAACTTTAATTCTGTTATGCAGGTATCATTGTATTTACTTCCTTTATAAACGCCTAATCCTTGAAATGTAAAACGTTTGATAGAATATGTTTTTTCAAAAGTAATTTTTTGATATTCCATGACATCTTTTAATTGTATTTCCTTCTCAAAGAGAGCTTTATCTTTCAAAAATGATTCATCAGTATCATATACATATACAACTACGTCTTTAGGCCTGTTATTTTTTTCATATATATCCTTATTTACAGCTACTCCTCCCAATACCTGTATTGCATCACATTCTACTGGATTCTTAAATTTAATTTCTATTGTCATGTAGTAGCTGTCATCCCCTTCTGCATAAATCGTATTTATATCATTATCAAATATGTTCACCGGTGAATATTTCCCCGGATACAGCCATTCTTCCAGCACCCCATGAGTATCGTATATATCTTCAATTTCTATATACGGTTCATTACTCTTTAGTGGTGTTAGTGTACCTATTAGTATTGCAATACCGGTTGCTGTCACAAGTATATTTTTCATCGTTTCACCTCATTATCGTATTATATAAATTTTTCCCAATTGATTAAATTTGAAGCGGTCTATAAACTTCTTGTAATCTTTTTGCGGTGTGCTACTTCCCCAATCCATACCATAAATGGTAAAACAGCCTTTTGAATCGGTATAGCTGTTTGTTCCGCCATGTACATTAATTCCTATCTGCGTTTTATTTCCCAATGCAGGTAATAATCGTAAAATATCAGAATTTTTTATTTTATCATATGTCAATGTATTGGATTTTAATTTATTCAAAATATCTTTTTGATCTTTAGTATCTAATTTATCATAATTATCAAAACTAAACACATTGAGTGCTTTAAAATCATTATTTTTACCATGCATTCCTACTATAAAATCATATCCGCCATCGGAAACACTGCCATTACCACTGAGGACACTGACATCTACATTTGCACGGTTATATTCTTCTATCCGTATATTGCCATCACCATCTGTGTAAATGAGTGACATCCTGTCATTATACGTATCGCCTGTCGTGTTCCCTTTGTTATCAGTACAGGTTAGTCCCGCTCCTTTCCCTTCTTCCCCTATTACAACTGGTATCCCTAATTGTAACAATGTTGCCAAGTTATCCACCCCCATTGTCCTGAGCTTTGCCTCATAATACATTAAGCGCTCATACATTTCTTTACTGTTTCCGTTATATTCCTTAATGTTATTGTCATTATCATCTGATTGGCGTATATCTTTATTGGTATAGGAATCCTGTATTTCTTTTACATATTTTGCTTCCCGTGCTATGATATTTTTATCAACCTCCTTCTGCATCGCACCACTTTTCCACATCTTTCCTGATTGTTCTATATCTTTTTGCCGTTGTAATGCTGTCATAGTATCCTGTGGCTGTCTTTCAAATAGATTGCTGAAAAAGCCTGTAATGCTATCCCATGCACCTGACAGCAGGCTGCCGGCTTTACTTAATCCTAACCATGCCAGTCCCAGTATGCCTTCTTTCTTTTGATTGGTCTTCCAGTCTTCGGCATCCTGGCGCCCCTGTTGCGCTGCCCAGTCGCTTAACCAGTCCGCTGCCCTGTACTGTGTCTTCTCCCAGTTTTGATATAATAACGCATCGTGCATACCTTTACCTTTCAGCATGTCCGCTCCTGCCAGTATGGCATTTTCCAGTGTGCCCTGCATAAACCTATCTGCTATTTCCCTTCGTAATGGGATATTTATACGCTCACTATCCCCTTACCAACCCCTCAAGCGCACCTCACACGGCGGTGTGCCTTACCCCCTGTATGTAGTATGTCTTTGCCTTCGTGGCTATGTCCTCGCACGAGCCGTATGGCGCTCTGGCATCCTGCCTCCGCTGTTTTGCTTTCAAATGAAAAAACTTTATGCACCAGCCATTTCCATAGTGTTCGTGTGATACTTTAGCAAAAAACTGTTGCCTTAATATCTTTTTCTTGTATCCCAAAAACACTATACATTAGTGCTAAACCTGCTTGTAGCAGTATTTTTTTAATTATCATCAACCCTTTTTGCTTGTATCTCACTTATCCCCGTATCTTTATATTTCGTTCCCGGATACACTTCCTTTATTATCAATTTGCCGATACACAAAAAACTACTACTTAATCCATATATAGGTTTTTGTTTTGGTCTGAATCTTAGTAAAAACTTTTTTGGTTTCATATCATCTTTTAAATTAAGTACAAATGTCGTATTCAATATCGGTTCTTGTTCAGATAGTACCCATGGATCTATCTGCCGTATAGCTACTTCTGCTTCATATACTTCTAATATCGCCTTTTTTACCCTATTATTCATTTCATATAGCTTCTTGTTTTTTGCTACACCATTCACTATTGTTAATTCAACTTCTATATATTTATTTTTATCTTCAAATTCATCATACCCAGGTATAGAAGCAAAATTCAAATTAAATATGATATACTCACCAATTCCATCACCTTCAACTCCTTCTACCCATGCTGTTTCAACTTTCCCATCAAATGCTTTCTTTGCTCCATAAAAGTCTTTTGGCAACCCTTTCTCGACTAATTCTGAACTTGCTACAGGCTCATTAGTATAAACAATACTATCAAATATTTTACGCATATCATTTTCATTGGCACTAACCAATGTAATGAAAAACAATAAACAAAACATAGTGATATATTTTATAGCTTTCATCATAGTCTTTCTCCTCAATCAATAATTATTCTTTTATCATTTGATATAGGCATCCATTTTTTACCTATATCATACCTGCCATACTTATACTTCTTTACCACATCGTATGTGCTCGCGCACATCCATATTGCGCCGTACCTCCCTGTACGGCTGCTGTTAATTTTCTTTCGTCATAGATAATATAGCTGTCTTCAGAGATCAGTTGAATACAGTTAGTAAAAAAAATTTTTAATTCGAACATTTATAATGTAGCACAATTAACAAACTCCCTAACTCCAAATTACACGGGTACGCTCTATCCTTTTTTTAACATAAATGACTTTTACACATTAATAGTCTAAATTGATATCTACTCATTTTTTTAAGATTTTACTAACAAAAATTCAGATAATATTACTATACCATTTAAGGATTAGGCATAATTTCAAAATTAAAAATTTCCCATCTTTTTTTTATACCATTATAAACAAATTCTAAACTTATAAAATAACCATCATCACCATCCACAATTGTCTTGGCAGACATAACCTTTATAAATGATATGCAGATTACACTTTTCTCAAATATATTGTCTTTGTTGACCCAATCTGGATTTTTCAAAACCGTAATTAAATCCTTCACCGTTACTGGTCTTACCATTGCGCAAAATTCATTTTTTTCAAACCCAGGAATACTTACAAAATATTCTTTTAGCTCTGTTAAATCTTTTGCATCTTCAGCTTTTGATAATAATTCTTTACAAAAACCTTCAAACTCCTTCAATGCATTTCTTTGTTCCTCTACACTTAACATACATTCTTCTTGTTCCTTCTTTACTTTTTCTTCTTTATTCATATTATTCCCCTTTTCTAATCTACATCCAATTGACAATAGTATTATCAGGATAATACTAATTTTTTGTAATTTTCCTCTCATAATCATTCACTCCTTTTATTATTTTTCACTTTGGCCTATTATATAGACCAATGTGAATATGATTACTATGCCCAGTTGCATACTTTATGCTCAAATAATTTTTTTTAATCATATCTATGTATTTATTTTTTATATTTTCCATTACATCTGTATCATTATAATAAATTATCATTTTTCGATTTCCATTATTATTTAAATATGTTTTCGAACTTTCTATAAACGATTCTATTAACTTTAATGTACTTTCCCGGTCATATAGATTCTTGTAATTATCATAATCACCTGCATAAATTTTATCATCCTTTGAAACCCATTTTATATCCACTACATATCCCCTATCATAATCCCTGTCATGATGCCCAAATTCTGACTTCTTCCCTGGCTCAGGACTAAAGTCATTTACATATAGAGTTTTACCTGTTTTATCGTGTAATTCATCTATAGCATCAGATACTATCTCAGCAAACTCCCTCGCAACATATTTATGATCTTGCTGATTTTCTAAACAATAATCCTTAAATCCTTCCCCTTCTTTCTTAAATTTAACCCAATCCTTACCATCACCATAATCATCTACATCATAATAATCCGTTTCCTTTATTTCAACTACATTCTTCTTCTGTTCTTTATGCTGTGTAAGTGCCTTCTTCTCCTCTAATGCCTGCCTGCGTCTTGCTATTTCTGCCTCTAACTGTGTTGTGTCATAACCTGCTTCCTTTAGTGCCTGTTTCTTTGCGTCTGTTACCTCCCTGCTGTCTTTGTAAAAACTATCAAGAATTTCTTGTGCTCGCTTCTGAAAGGCTTCTTTTACAGCCATTTTATGAAATGCCGCAAACGCTGCATTATCCGCTATCTCCTTATTGCTATAAAATCCTTCACCCTGTACCCAGTTTATCCCTTTTTCAAAAAACTCACTGACGCTATCCCATGCACCTGACAGCAGGCTGCCGGCTTTACTTAATCCTAACCATGCCAGTCCCAGTATGCCTTCTTTCTTTTGATTGGTCTTCCAGTCTTCGGCATCCTGGCGCCCCTGTTGCGCTGCCCAGTCGCTTAACCAGTCCGCTGCCCTGTACTGTGTCTTCTCCCAGTTTTGATATAATAACGCATCGTGCATACCTTTACCTTTCATCATGTCCGCTCCTGCCAGTATGGCATTTTCCAGTGTGCCCTGCATAAACCTATTCATGGGCAATACCGCATTGTGACTGCTTGCGCTTTGTCCTATTGCTGTGCCGTCAGCCAATAGTGCATTGCTTGCCCATAACGCTGCTACACTTGCCCCTGCCTGCAGCATGTCATCTTTCCAGCTTCCTGTACCATCAAAACGGTTTACTACATAGCTGCTTGATGCAGTATACCCATACTGCTGCCATGAGTTGTTCCACTTTTCACCATAGGCTTCACCTAACACTGCTCCCACCAGCGCCGTTGTACTGCCTATTCCCCAGCTTCGCCACTGTGCTTTACTCCCCCACTGCAGTCCAAGCCCGCCGTTATCCTTGTACTCCACAAAGTTACCCAGTCCCTGTATGCCACTGCTGGTAAGCGACCCTAATACTGCTCCATAGCTCTCCTCTACCACTCCTCCTGCATAGCTTGCTCCCATACTTATCCCTGTTTGTACCGCCCAGTGTTGCAGGCTTAAATCTCCGGCTGCTATATCCCCTGCCTGTCCAACACTCACGTATGCTGCTCCTACCATGGGGTTTGCTGTTACAGCACTGAGCGCCACGCCTATTCCTGCATTCACATACTGGCATATTGCATCCTGGGTTGCCTTCTCCTTCTCTGCCTCATACACATCCTTTGTTATGCGCCCATACTGCCCTTTCCCTTCTTTTAGCTTTGGCCCGGGTTTTATCTGCCCAAACTGCCCTACATAGTAGCTAAATCCCCATACCACATCAGGCCGCATCATCATCCCCATCCGTGTCTGTGCCTGTGCCATCACCACGTTCATGGTTGCCTCAAACTGCACCCCATCATCTTTATTGTATATATCCATCAACACCGGTATACTGTATTCCCCTAACAGCAAACTATCGGTATATACAAAGGGCTGATATGCTGGTATTGTCTGCCTTGTGCTGGTTATGGCAAGCGTTCGCTTGTACCTATTGCCATCTATGCCAAACGCATAGGCGCTTACAAACTGCAACGCTGCCTGCTCTGCCTGTTCATTGGCTGCTTCTATCTGTTCTCTGCATTGCTCCAGTAACTGCGTTAGCGCTTTCAGTAACGCTATATTTTGTGTCTTCTTCTGTACTGTAGCATATTCCTTTCCCAGCATTTGCGCATCATCAAAGATACTCCTGTTATAGCTCCCAACGCTTACCCGTGTCAAGCCAAATTCTACCTGTTGCTTTGTCATTGCCATGAGCTCACTACTTAAAAGCTGCGGTTGATCCTTTATTATATCCACAAGGATGGCATGAACATCAACCTTGCCAATGGCATCGCCATACTGCTCTTTTATTGTTGCAAGCATATCTGTTACTACTACCTCTATCCCTGCCATGCGCTTTAATAGCTCCTTATAGCTTACCCCGCTATAGGCATCAGCCAGCCACTGCAGCTTTTCCTCACGTAACCGCTGCATTGTCTCATCCCACTGCTTTGCCCCCTTCACCATGGATTCTTCTGACTCTTCCTGCCAGTTCTTCCACCTGCTGGCAAATCCCTTGAGCATCATGTCCCACTGCCGTATCCCCCGCTCAAATATCCGTTTTACCATCCTGTCCCAGTCGGCTTTCTTATCCTGCATCTGCTGTTGTGTCATCTGCCACTGGTGTACCTGCAATGCCCTCCGCTGCGCTAATTCTCTATCGTTTATCCCCTCATACTGTTTCACATACCGGGCAAACAGCTCGCTTACCGCTGCTTCATTGTCGGTGCCTATCATCGCATCTAACTGGTTTATGACCTCATGGGGAATCCCTTCGGTATAACCCATATAGGCTATCATAGCACGCAGCATCCCTGGCGACTCAGCCCCAATGGCACGTGCTGATTGATACCCGGAACTATCGCCCGCCCATATTCCGTATAAATCCTTTTCTACCGCCCTATCCACCACTACCCTATCATACCCCCCGCTTGTATACAGCGTTTGGGTGTGCGCTATGTATATTTATAAATTTTTTCTTGACAAAATATGCTATCCATTACAATAATTTTGTTGATTAGGATTAGTTTTTTCGTTACTGATGATGTCATCAGAATAAGTAACGAGTAAATAAAACAAAAAAATTATAAAACGAATACTGTGTGAAGGAGTTGATATATACATATAAATGTATGGGACATCATCTCATAATAAATAATATCCCAATTTTATTTTAGAAGGCTCATAATCGTGGATTAATAATATCAATCCATTTTGCATTGTTCATATATACATTTAATTTTAAATATAAGAATACAAATAAGAATATGATAGGGAGGAGTTTTATGAAAAAACAAAATGTTTGTACAATTGGTAATCTATTGCTTCTAACATTGATGATTGCATGCGGTGGTGGAGGCGGCGGGGGCGGTTCAAGTTCAGTCGTTCCATCAATCATTCTGCCTCCATCGGGCATTAATGCAAGTGATGGCTCTTATAACAACTGTGTCGTTATAACATGGAATGCAGTAAGCAATGCTAAGACATATGTCATCTATCGCTCTGACGTCATCAATGGCACTTATGACAAAATTGGCGATGAAGTATCAACCAGTTATGAAGATTCAACTGTTACAAAACAAAAACCATACTTCTACAGGGTTTCAGCTATCTCGCAAACTGATGCTGAAAGTGAAAAAAGTCAGGCAGATAGTGGCTATTCAGATGACATGCCAGGTGCTATTACTGTTACCGCTACCAATGGCGATAACCCTGACAGGGTCAGTGTATCATGGAATTCTGATGCCAATTCAACCCAGTATAGAGTGTATCGTTCACGAGCCGCCAATGGCAGTTATGAATTGATTGGTACTTTCCAAACAACATCATGCGAGGATACTACAATAACGCCAGGATTAAACTATTATTATAAGGTACAGGGCGGGACCGATTATCCAACATGGGGGCAATTGAGTAACTATGACAATGGATATGCCAGTTTACAAACTCCTGCTGCTTCGGCTTCACAGGGAACATACACCAACAGGATTACCATAACATGGGCTGATATTCCATACGAAACATCATATACTGTCCACCGTTCAACAAGTCAGGATGGAACCTACACACAGATAGCAACAGTTGCAACCAATAGCACATCATATAACGATACCAGTTCAACCGTAATAAATAATCCCGATGGAGACTATTATTATAAAGTACAGGCTGTTTCTGAAGTAGCAAGCCAGCTTAGCAACGCATCATTGGGGTATATTGCGCTTCCCTATCCATCAGGGATAACAGCAACCGATGGCACCTGCTATCAACATGTTACAATTTCATGGAACGCTGTTACCGGCGCCACATCATACAATGTGTACAGGTCTGAAACCCAGGATGGAATGTATTCTCAAATTGCTTCATCGATAACAGCTACAAGTTATAATGATACAACTGCCACAGAAACCACACATTACTATTACAAGGTCAGTGCTACAAAAAATAGAGAGAGCCAGCCTGGCAATGCCGATGAAGGTTACAAAAAAGATCCTGCAACCAGTACACTATTCAGGATAACATGGCAGGCTAATAGGGAAAAAGCTGTTAACAGCAATGGAGGAGGATATAGAGTATATTACAATCAAACAGGTACATTTGCCTACGGCGATAGTTACTTTGAAATTCCATATTCCAGTGGTTTATTAGCACCCACTCACTATGATTTTGAACGAAACTCAGCACAAACAGGTACCTGGTACGTATGGGTTGTTGCCTACTCAAACCTTGATGGTATTTTGCTAAGTCTGCAATCAACACCTATACAGGTTACCGTTGAATAATACTATGAACAAAGGAGTTTTGATTATGAAACCAGGAAAAACAAATATACTATTTACATTAGCATTATCCATTATTATTACCACCAGCTTAT
This sequence comes from Spirochaetota bacterium, assembly GCA_035420565.1. Lineage (GTDB taxonomy): Bacteria > Spirochaetota > UBA4802 > UBA4802 > UB4802 > UBA4802. The sequence continues at coordinate 12,329 of DAOLVF010000043.1, forward strand.
GTTTCAGTCATGCAGCCTTTGGTAAACAAAAGCCATTAAATAGTGCAAATACTATGAAACTTAATACAAGCACCGTAAAAAACTCACAGATGAAAGGTGCATTTGTTCAACAGTATGTCCCCGGTGAGGTGATAGTAAAATTTAAAAATACAACCAATTTACAGATAAAATCACAGAGCATAGCCGCCATTGGTCATACAATGCTCAAAAATTTAGGTTCAACATCTATTGTGCATATTAAACTAAAAGAAAATGAATCAGTTGAACATGCTATCCATGCATACAAAAATAACCCCAATGTCGAATACGCCCAGCCAAATTATATTTACCATATCTTTTCAACTCCCAATGATTCCAGCTACGGTCAGTTATGGGGACTAAACAATACCGGGCAAACAATAACCGGAGGAACATATCCCAACAACAACCCTGGTACAACAGGGTGTGATATCGATGCCGAATCAGCATGGGATAAAATAACTGATTGCTCTTCGGTGATAGTAGCAGTAATAGACACGGGCGTTAACTATAACCATGAGGATTTAGCAGACAATATGTGGGACGGTTCCGCTTCCGGATATAATTATCATGGCTATGACTTTGTTAATAGCGATTATGATCCCATGGATTTTAATGGGCATGGTACCCATGTAGCAGGCATTATAGGAGCGGTAGGGAATAACGGAAAAGGCGTCACCGGTGTATGCTGGAATGTCAAGATTATGGCGGTGAGGGTACTTAATGCAGTAGGTGAAGGAACAACAGCCAATATTGTAAGCGGTATAAACTTTGCTGTTAGTAGAGGGGCAAAAGTAATCAATATGAGTTTGGGTGGAAATCTAAGCGATGCAGTTTTTTCCAATGCTATAACCAATGCACAAAACAATGGAGTATTGGTAGTAGTTGCGGCGGGTAATAAAGGATATAACCTGAATACTGCCGGCAAAGATTCATACCCCTGTGAATATACACAGGACAATATTGTATGCGTGGCAGCGCTTGATCAGGCATATGCTCTGGCCGATTTTTCAAACTATGGTGCAACAGGGGTTGATGTAGGCGCTCCCGGAACCAATATAGTAAGTGGATATTTTGGTAACTATCAAGCTATCACCACAGATGATTTTTCCAGTGGATGGGGATTAACAGGGTGGGCACAGCAGGCTAATCTTGGCGGCTTTCCAGCACTTACTGATCCAACTAATTTCAATTATTCCAATGAATACTTAGCATATGCAAATCACAAGGCATATAAAAGTTTTAGTTTATCAGGCTATACTAATGCGATCCTGTTATTTGAAGCGTATATTGATATTGAAGGAGGTTATGATTTTTTCAGTGTCAATTACAAAATTGGTACGGGAGATCCTTTTGTAACCGGGCAACAATTATTGAGAATATCAGGGAGTTTTAGTAATCCATGGTATCATGATTATTATCCATTCCCATTTGATATTTCATCGTATACCGGTACAAACTGCTCCATAGGATTCCGATTACAATCTGATGGAAGTTATCAATACACTGGTGTTGCAATCCGTAATTTTGCAATAGTAAATGCAAATACCTCCGTCACCAACGCATATGAGGTTATGGATGGCACATCTATGGCTTCCCCGTATGTTGCAGGGCTTGCCGCTATGCTTATTGCCTTTAATCCGGACTATACCTATCAGGATGTAGCCAATGCACTAAAAAATGGAGGGGAAACAGTTGCCTCTCTAGCTGGTATAACAACAACAGGCAAGTCTATCAATGCATGGGGTTCATTGAAATATATCAATACTCCAGCAGGGTTGTCTGCACAACAAATTCAGTAATAGGTGTGTAGTGCATGAAAAAAATATATTGTATACTGTTAATCACAGGCATGATGTTTTGTGCTCATGCCTGTGCACATGTAAATCAACCTGATACAAAGGTAACTCCGGTGAAACAACAACAAAAGTTTGCTCAGAATGTTGTTCCCTGTGAATATTTATTTACTGTTGATGAAACCTGTGATGTGCAGTGCTTATACTCGCTACTAGTAAAAGACTACAGCATTACCAACATTAAAGCCATAGGTAACAATCTATTCCTGGTTACTTTTACTATTGATCCTGGCATGGACGCTTTATTGTCCATGTATAATAATATATCTACAATAAAGGCTATACAGCCAAATTTTAAGTATAAACTACAGTAATATTCATCTTCCCTATGTATTAAATTTTTTTACAACCTGATTCAAACTTTCTGCCTGTGAGGAAAGCTCTTCAGATGCTGCAGCCAGTTCCTCAGAACCGCTTGACACCACCTGGGTGATTTCATTGATCTGGTTGATAGCTTTGATAATCTCATTGGTTGAAGCACTCTGCTCTTCCATCATCATTGATATTTCTTCAGACATCTTGTTAACTTCCTCTACATCGCCCTTGACATCATTGCTCATTCGGTTGAGCTCCTGTGATGACTGCGCAATATTTTCCATAAGCACTGCTGTTGTTTTTACATTTTCAATAATCTTTCGCAGTGATTCGGCCGTCCTTTCCACAAGCCCTGAACCTGCGTTTACTTTATTATTTGTTTCATGGATAAGCTTATTGATCTCTTTTGAACTTTCGGCAGTTTGATCAGCCAATTTTGATATCTCTTCTGCTACAACGGCAAAGCCTTTCCCATGCTCACCCGCTCGTGCAGCTTCTATTGAAGCGTTGAGTGAAAGCAAATTGATCTGGTCAGAAATATCTGAAATTATTGTTACAATTTCAGTAATACGTTTTGAGCTTTCGTTTATCTCTTTCATGCCGCTTACAGTACTCCCTAAAATTGATTCGCCATCCTTTGCATAGTCATGGGTTTCGTCTGCCATTGTATACGCTTCCTGGGCATTGTGATTAATACGATTGATAGCATCAGCTAAATATTCCATAGAGTTTCGGGTTGCGTCTGCTTTCTTTGCCTGATGTTTGGCATTTTCTGAAACCGAGTCGATAGTTGCCTTAATCTCTTCCATGGCAGAGGATGTTTCTTCAATGGAAGCTGCCTGATCCTGAGCGACATTGGCAAGCTGCTGGCTTGACTGAGTCATCTCTGTTGATGACGAAGCCACATGATCTGCTGCATCTTTCACAGCCAGGATAAGCAAGCGCAGATTATCAATAAATTGATTAAACAGCAATGCAAGTTTTCCAACCTCATCATCGCTCTCAATAGCTATTTTATGTGTTAAATCGCCTTCACCCCTGTTCATCTCTTCCAGCGATTTCACCATTTCATCCAGTGGACTCAATCCTTTCCTTACAACCCTTCGTATAAGAACTATCGCCAAACCTAAAATGATTAAATTGGCGACAACACTTATAATAAGAATCTGGAATCGTGCGGCAACATATTCCTTTAACGAATAGACAATCTCAAACGCTCCATGAACCTCTCCTGCTTTCCACCCTTCCATGGTGCCGCCCGTTGGGTCTTTTCCATCGTCGCGCCCCCACAATGCTTTTGATTGTGCAGGGTCGCCATGGCATATCAAACAATCCTTTGTAAGCCTTACCGGCCTGAAATAACGCAGTACATTGTTTTTATAATCCAGCAAAAAGTATTCAGGTACATTTTTGGTTTTTAGCTCATCGAGCACCTTTTGCTCTAATGGTGTTGGTGTATTTGCCTTATTTCGTGGGTATTCCTTTGGTACTCTAAAAGTATAGCCAAGCACCTCTGCTTTTTTTTGCATGGTTATAATTGATGAAAAAACCGGTACTGAGTATATAAATTTTCCTTTGATATCCTTTTTTAAATAGTCTGTATCGTAAAGCTGCCGTTCCCAGTTATCTGCCATATACTCACGCATCGCCTCACCCATTGTGCATATTGATCGTGCCTTGTCAATAAACTGACGTTCAACTTCGCCTATAAAACTTATGCGCCAGAATATGTTGGTAAATAACAAGCTTACAATAAGCACAACAATCACCCCAACCGTAACACGAGCTTTGATTGATAGTTTATTGAGAATCTCATTTATTTTTTTCATAGACAGCATCTCCTCCTCAGAAACTATAATTATTAACCTCGCCCTGACCATTCTCCTTCGTAAGCAAGGGGGCATTGTCTTCATAAAATGGCATCATTAACCACTTTCATTCCGGACCTGATCCGGAATCTGCTTTTTAGCCTTTATTAATCAATCATATAACAATCCAATACATTATTCAATGAAAATATTGTTTGTAAATTATATTAAAAATCAAACTGTTCTTTAAATTCTTTTAATGAATTACGAAATGCTTCAGATCTTAATTCTTTAAAATGAGAATAATTATCCAGCATTGCTTCAACAATCATTGGGTCCAGTAAATCTTTTTTAGCTTTATTCATTGCAGACACTATCTTATTGTCATCCATTGCGCTTCGATATGGCCTTTCTTCAGCTAAAGCAGTAAATATGTCAGCAACCGCCATAATACGGGAACCAATAGTTAAATTATCTTTTGTTATTTTAAAGGGGTAGCCTCTCCCATCCTGCCTTTCATGATGATATGATGCCCATTCATTTATTATTCTAAATTCAGGAGAATCTATTACTGTTAAAATAATATAAGTAAAATAAACATGCTGTTTCATTATCGTCCATTCTTCTTTTGTTAATGGCCCTTGCTTTTCCAGAATAGTTAACGGTATTGCTAACTTCCCTATATCATGCAGATGCCCCGCAATATCAAGCATCAAGCACTCGCGTTTGGAAAGATTAAGCAGGGAACCTAACTCTCTGGCAACATTAGCTACAGAGGTTGAATGGGCTGCTGTAAACCGGCTTCTGAAATCTATAATCTTTGTAAATAATGTAGATATTTCATGTATGTCATGCAATGATAGCATCGGATTATAAGCTATCAATGATTTTATTTTTTCATCTATACTGTCAAATTGAAGATCAAACCAGAATGATTCTTTTGCAGATACCTCCTCAAAGCATTTCACTATTTCAGGATCAAATCTTCTACCAGAGTATTTTTTTAATGTTGCCAATATATCATCTTTTTGTAAAAGGAAATCTTTGCGCCTGTTAATGAGCACATCTACTCTATCTGCTACATGAATAATATGGGAAGCCATGGGGATATTTCCCCCAGCATTATTCTCCTTCCACTGTATGTAATCAACATGATGATAGCGTATAGCCTGCGCTAAATGTTGTGACAATTGGC
>DAOLVF010000044.1:0-3847 GCA_035420565.1 Spirochaetota bacterium
TTTTACATTTTTTCTTGACGAAATTGTATTATGGTATAGGGTGGTAAAAAATAAAAAAATATTTTATTTTTTTGTGGCATATTTGTTTTTTTATAGTATATTTAAGGGAGAATAGATCATACAGTTACATTATTATCCTGCCCGGATACAGTGGATTATTAAAAAGCTAAATATATATTTTATCATGACGTTAATATTTAATAACATAGTAAAAACAACACAATATGAAATGCTTTATTACAGGTATAAGGGGATATCTAAATCTTTAATTCTTTAATACCCGTGTGGTAATAACATATTCGTAAAACTGCTTTTCCCAATTGTTTTAATTGTTTGTCATCAAACGAAAAACAGTTTTTAGAAGTGTTCAAAGTATTTTATTAACTAATTACGATTTCACACACTGCCATGAGTTTTTTTTATAACGCTATTAGTGTAACAATTACACACCAAGTAAGCAAATATGCCCTTGTTTCTCAATAACATAAAGGACAGTTGACTATTATAAAGTATAATGTATCAAAAGGTGATTTATGACAAAAGTGTCCAATGAAACTACTGAAAAGAATAATAATAACCGAAAAAACGGAAACGGAGATTATTCAAGAAAAAATAATAATGGAACTATTCAAGAAGGTCGTTTAGACTTAGCTGAACTTAAATCAAAAACAATAAGTGCTCTCATGGAAATTGCCCGATCAATGGGCATTGAAGGAATTTCCGGACTAAAAAAGCAGGATTTGATTTTTGAAATTTTAAAAGCTCAAACTGAGCGGAGCGGATTAATATTTTCCAGCGGTGTTATCGAAGTTCTTAATGATGGGTATGGTTTTCTAAGATCGCCAAACTATAGTTACCTTCCAGGACCAGACGATATATATGTTTCCCCTTCTCAGATACGGCTTTTTGGATTACGAACTGGTGATACTGTTGCAGGGCAGATTCGCCCACCGAAAGATAATGAACGCTTTTTTGCCCTTTTAAGGATAGAAGCCGTCAATTACGAAAATCCTGAAAAATTGCAGAACAGGGTCCTTTTTGATAACCTTACGCCATTATATCCCGAAACACGGATTAACCTTGAAACAACACCTGAAGAGATTGATATGCGTATTCTGAACATCATAGCACCTATTGGCATGGGTCAACGTGCACTTATCGTTGCACCCCCGCGTACCGGCAAAACCATTATCTTACAAAAAATTGCAAATGCTATTACCACAAACAATCCCGATATTATCTTGATTGTATTGCTCATTGATGAGCGTCCTGAAGAGGTTACAGATATGGAACGTTCGGTCAAAGGTGAAGTTATTTCATCAACGTTTGACGAACCTGCATCACGCCATGTTCAGGTTAGTGAGATGGTACTTGAAAAGGCAAAGCGCCTTGTTGAGCATAAAAAAGATGTTGTTATACTACTTGATTCGATTACCCGTTTAGCACGAGCATACAACCAGGTGGTGCCAACAAGCGGAAAGATACTTTCCGGTGGGGTTGATTCCAATGCCCTGCATAAACCAAAACGTTTTTTTGGTGCAGCCCGTAATATAGAAGGCGGTGGGAGCTTAACCATCATAGCAACAGCACTTATAGAAACTGGCAGCCGTATGGACGAAGTAATATTTGAGGAATTTAAAGGTACTGGAAACTGTGAAATCGTGCTTGACAGAAAATTAGCTGATCGAAGAATATTCCCCGCAATCGATATTAACAAGTCCGGAACCCGTAAGGAAGAGTTGCTTGTAGATGCAGAAGAACTTAATAAAATATGGATTTTGCGAAAAGTATTATCGTCTATGAGTTCAACGGAATCCATGGAATTTTTAATTGAGAAAATGCGCAGTACAAAAAATAATAGAGCATTTTTTAAAGCAATGCAGGGATAGTGCGATATAATTATTTGGCATAAGGAGATAGTTATTATGAAAAAAGGTATACATCCTGAATATTTTGATACTGTGATAAAGTGTGCATGTGGGAATGAGATTCACACTCGTTCAACGGTTAAGGATCTGCACGTTGAAATATGTTCAAACTGTCATCCGTTTTATACCAAGAAGCAAAAGATTATTGACACAACAGGACGTGTAGAAAAATTTAAGAAGAAATATAACATTAAATAATCTACAGGAATGGGATATTCTATCCTTCGGATAGATACCATGCAGTTATAACAATTAACGCGCTTGTAGTGAGTGCGTTTATTTATTAATGGTATATTGGCAAAAATGTTCTATTATGTGTAATTAATACACACTAAACTATGTCTATGTGTATTTATTATACACTTGTTGACTTTATTCTTTGTTTTTAGGCACAATTGTAACTGTAATGAACACTATCTATACCAATTATCAAGTATTTTAGAAGCTAATTATATTATATTTTAATAGTATACTAATTTATTTGTAACTTTCAAGATTTTTTCATTACTATATAATAAAAATAATAAAAAATACGCAGGAATACCCAATATTTTTTTATTCCTGTTGAATTATTTTTGTAATATTAAAAAAAAATGAAGTATTTGGCACATAAATTGCTTTAAAATATAGTGATGAGGAAATCATGGATAGGAGGCAGCCATGAAAAGATATAGCGATTTTGAAGATTTATCTATCAATCAATATTTCAATGCCATTAATCAGGTTGAACTTCTCACTCAGGAAGAAGAGATTGATTTAGCAAAGAAAAAAGGCATCGGTGATGAAAAAGCAAAGGAATCGTTGATTAATGCTAATTTGCGGCTGGTTGTAAAGATTGCAAAAAATTATACAAATTTAGAGTCATCTCTTATTGACCTGATTCAGGAGGGCAATTTAGGTTTAATAAGAGCAGCAGAGAAGTTTGATTACAACATGGGCTGCCGTTTTTCAACATATGCTTCATACTGGATCAAGCACTATATTACACGTTTTATTGCAAAACGAAGCCGCACTATCCGTGTTCCTATCCGTAAGGGCGATCTCTTTAAAAAGATTAAACGGGTTCAGGATGAGCTTACCAACGAATTAGGGAAAGAACCTTCTTATAGAGATATTGCAGATATGCTGGGTATTGATGAACGAAGTGTAAGCGATATATTAGAGGTATTCCAACCTACCGTTTCATTAGAATATCCGCTTAATGACGACGAATTTAATCTTTATGAGGTGGTAAGCGACGAAAAATTTCTTTCTCCTGACACCAGCATTTCACGCAGAGATTTAAAAAAGGAACTAAAGTCAGCAATGGAATCATTAATGGAGAATGAACGGCTTATCTTAACAAAGAGGTTTGGGCTTGATGGGAGTGAACCTGTTACTTTAAAGGATGTCGGAAATGAGTTTGGTATTTCTGCTGAAACAGTTCGCCAGATAGAAGCCCGAGCAATGCAGAAAATTAAGCAGCGATTTTCGTATTTAGCTGATTATATTGAATAATTTCTTAAAGGGCAGGTTGTTAACCTGCCCTTTTTTATTTTTCCTGCCGGCATCAAGCTCCTCCTCTAAAAAACTATGATTATTCATTATTGTCATGCTGGATTTGTTGAAGCATCTATCACATTCCTGTTTTGTACATTGAATCGTGCATATGTTGAAAAAGAAAGTGATACGATATTGTTACTGTATAATGGGAATATCATTACTATGGATAATAGTATTACTAAACCGGAAGCAATTGTTGTTAAAGGTAGCAGAATATTGTTTTTGGGGAAATTACAGGAAGCATTAAAAAAAGCAGGTGATACTGCAATAAAGATTAATCTAAAAGGTAAAACACTTATTCCCGTATTTAATGATAATCATACCCATACCTTAGCTGCCGGCTCCTTTTATTCTGAAATAATTTTATGGAACAAGAC
>DAOLVF010000044.1:3947-14606 GCA_035420565.1 Spirochaetota bacterium
CCCATACCTTAGCTGCCGGCTCCTTTTATTCTGAAATAATTTTATGGAACAAGACCTGTGAAGATATTGCCCTGATTATCAATGAAGAAGCTAAAAAGAAAAAACCAGGAGAGCTTATAACTGGTAACTCATGGGAACCATTTACAGTACGTTTATTAAAAAAATACCGTGATTCACAGGAACTATCGTGCAGATTTACCTGCTGGCCTTTGGGCGATTCACCTTTATACTATGGGCTCGGCATATGCTGAATTTATGGAACACCAAAAAGGTTCACTGAGCAAGGGTAAGGTAGCTGATATGGCAGTGCTTTCAAATGACATTTTATCCATATCACCTGATAAAATTAAAGACGTAAAGGTTATTATGACGATAGTTGGTGGCATGATAGTATATAGAAACGATGTATTATAAACTGTACAAACCATATTGTATTACATTATTATTTAAATGGATGGCAATTATTTCTGCTTAAAGATTTAATAAATTTTGTATTTCATTTTTATTCCTGATTATATAATACCATGCTACCCTCTAAAATAGACGGAGGAATAAAAATATCCTTAAAAGGAATAGTTTTTAACTAAAAAATTCTTTTTTTTACGGTACTATGAAAATGTATCAATACCAGCATCCTGATGCTTCATCATCTCACATTAAATAGTCCGCAGATTATCTCTATAAAAATAAAAAGGAGGTTTGTGGACCTCCTTTAAAACAATATTATTATTTCAGATGTACCAATTCCTGAAGCATCTCTATGCTATGGGGGTTTTTCAAAACCTCCATTTACTCTATTCTTTACCGCTTCAGATGTACCAATTCTTGAAGCATCTCTATGCTATGGGGGTTTTTCAAAACCCCCATTTACTCTATTCTTTACCGCTTCAGATGTACCAATTCTTGAAGCATCTCTATGCTATGGGGGTTTTTCAAAACCCCCATTTACTCTATTCTTTACCGCTTCAGATTTATCAATTCTTGAAGCATCTGATCAGATGTTGTTATTGTTCTTGAATTTGCCTGAAATCCTCGCTGGGTAATAATCATATCAGTAAACTGTTCGGATAAGTCTACATTAGACATTTCCAGTGTCCCAGCTACTATCGTACCCCTGCCAGCTTCGCCGGCAGGTCCAATATTTGGCAACCCTGAGTTATTGGACAACTCAAACATATTATCACCTGCTGCAATCAAACCCTGCGGATTGGTAAACACAGCCGTAGCTACCTGCCCAACCGTTTGCTTTGTTCCGTTTGAATATACTGCAGTTATAATTCCTGAGTTATCAACCGTAAACGATTCCATATACCCCATGGTGTAACCATCCTGCTCAACAGCTTTAGTGGTTGATGGCGAAGAAAACTGTGTAATGCCCTCCACAAGCCCTGCACTACCAAAGTCAAGCCTTACATTGCGCTGTGTTGGGTCACCTGCTACCCTATAGCTTAAATTTACCTCAAGCTTTCCCTGATTTATTTCATCAGGGCTATTAGCATCAGCCACTGACATGATGCGCCCCTCAGGTGAAAATTTAAGCACCACCCTGGAAGAGCCATTAATCTGATTTGGCTGGTTGCCACCATTAGGTACATCTAACGTAACAAGTTCTGTATCGGTAATAGCAGCCGAAGCAGTCCACTCATTTACTCCGCTTTTCCAGAAATTGAGCGTTAATCGGTGAGGATTCCCCAATTTGTCATAGATATCAATATTGGTTGTAACTCCTGCAGATGTTCGCATAATAGCATTGGCATCATTGGGTACAATCGGTAATTTTGAATCTATGTTACATTTGTATTTTACATAGTTGGTTTCTTTTGCAGGTACTTTCCCATAAATCGGAACAATGATATCTTCTACCGTTCCAGACGTATTGATAACTTTTTCACCGGCAGCATTGGTTGTAGCCATCCATCCCTGCACTCTTAACCCGTTTGCAGGATTAACCAGCGTCCCATCTTTATCAAGAGCAAATGTGCCAGCCCTTGTATATAGATGTTTTTGACCCTCTGCCACAATAAAAAAACCATCACCCGATATTGCCATATCAGTATTGACACCGGTTGTCTGCAAACTTCCCTGAGTAAAAATTTTATCAATAGCTGCAATATTCATACCCAGCCCAACCTGACGCGGATTTATACCACCGCGGTTTTCCTCAGGTTTTGCAGCACCAGAAATTGTTTGTGAAAGCATATCCTGGAATGTGACTCTGCTGTATTTGAATCCATAGGTATTAACATTGGAAATGTTGTTGCCTATAACATCCATCCTTGTCTGATGATTTTTAAGTCCGGAAACACCTGCAAAAAGTGATCGCATCATATCGCAAAACTCCTGTTATCTAATTTCGTAATGGTTGTATAGTTGATGAACTTCCTCTGACAAATGTATTGTTCATCTGATACTGCTGCATGCCTTTAGTTTGTTCATTCACGGTATTATTTGTTTTCTCAGTTATTTCATTGCTTTGTGTCTTTTTATTTTCATTTGTAAGATTGTTTTTGGGCATGTATACTGCATGTATATCATTAAGGGAAACTTCAGTAGAACCAACAATAATTTTCACTCCATCCTGCCTGTAAACAACACCACTTGCAACACCACGAACCAGTTGCTGTGAAACAAAATCAACTGCCTCCACCTCTTTCCCGATGAGCGAAAACGCCTCTCCGGACTGTGACCGCAGTACCAAACGCTCAATTGCCTGGTTCATATTACTCATCTGTTCCAGTGAAGAGAACTGTGCCATCTGACTTATAAATTCTCGGTCATTCATTGGCTGTGTTGGGTCCTGATGCCGTAGTTCAGCAACAAGCAACTTCAAAAATGAATCCTTATCAAGCTCGGCAGGCAATTTACCCTTTTTAGCCTTCAGTGTAGCATTAACCTCATTAGCCTGCAGTTGCGCCTTTGCAACATCTTCGCCTGACATTCGTAATGGTTCCGGCATTGTCATTCTCCTTAAATTATTATATCCAGCATACCATCATGATAACTATATCGGCTCATCTGTTCTTCATATTCAGCATTTTGTGTTAAAGGAATAGCTTCAGCATGTTGAAAAATTTCGGTTTGTCTCTGATCCCTCACATGTACCTCAAAACCACCAACATGGACACCACTTTGCTCCAGTTCATACCGTACAACGTCAAGCTGCTGCATCAGTTGTTGTCGCGCCTGCTCGCTCTCAACGGTAAAACGCCCGTTTACAATTCCCTGCTCCAATCCTAACTGAATATGTAATCGTCCTAAACTTTCAGGATACATTTTCAATGACAGATTGGTCTTCTCACCATCCTGCATTATCCTGGCTTTTTGTAAAAGCTGCATCAAATCAGAATTGTTTATGACTTTTTCATGCGCTACGTTTTGCACTGAGCTTTGGGAAGCAACCCCATTTCGTGCGTTTACATTATTAAATGTTTCATGTTGTTCTGCAGTTGATGCTTTTACATCCTTTGTTTTTGGCAAATCTTCATGTGCTTCTTTATGGCGTACAGCATTGATAAAAACTGTAACATGATTTTTAGCATTTTTTAAAGGTGCATTATTATCTACAAATTTTTGTGTAACACCAGAGTTTTTTTTCTCAGATTTTTTAGTGTTTGATAGTTCATTATATTCTAATCGCTGCCTTGCAATGAGCCCTTGTTGCATGGTTTTAGGATCAGCTTTTTGAATCGTTACGAGATTCGCAATGAGCTTTTTTATATCACCTCTTTTACTATTGTTTACCATTTCATCATTAATTATTTTCTGCATATTCTCAATCACCTTATGCAGTGATTGCGAATTACCTGTTTTAGTACCTGATAGAGTATTTGTGCTAAAAAGGTCATTGGTACTGGTATTGTTACGTTGTGCAGATGAGGTATCCAATCCATGGAGTAATCTTCTTGGTGATATATTCATATCCCTGTAAGGCATCCTTACAGGATTATCCTTATTTTTTGTGAGTGTTGCCCTGCTATTTATCGTATTGCTATTTGAAATTGTTAAAAATTGGGAAAGTGCTTCATTGTGCAATTGTAGCTTTTCCTTATCAGCCTTTTCTTTTTCCAAACGTCTATCATTAAAACTGGATACATGTTTGGCAGCTTTCTCAGTGCTTAATTCATTTTTATTTGCCATATCAGCAAAATATTTATCCTGGTTGTCATTTTTTGTATGGTTAGATTCTTCAAATTCAGTAATGACATTTTTGCTGTTGACAGTTTCTTCTACCTCTTTTTTTTGTAAAATCCCATCTAAAAATGATATAAACGATTGCTCAGGCTCAGACTGCCGTGCACTATTCTGATTGTGTGTTACAATGTCAAAATCCAATATAACAGGTTTTACCATATATCAATCCTGTAAAATATATATGTCGTATCATTAATATCGAATGTGTTATATTTTTTAATGAATTAATTTTAATTTTTTTAGAAGCTTCTCCCCTTTGGCGGGTAATGATAACAAATAAATATATAAAAATTTTTATAAATATATTAAAAAATATTGTTGCCTATATTGATATGTGCTATAAATTATACTGTAACTTCTGCGCTATTACCTGCAATGTTTAAATGCAGGCAAGTAGCAGTGTAATTTGGAATGCAATACTTCCATAATTGCCGATCCTCCATTTTTTACGGATCCCAGAGTTAAGTCCTTACAATGGGAGACCTCTTGGACGCTCATCCCTGTGAAAGCAGGGATGCTTTTTTTATCTTTGCCTTTATTTATTATAATACCCATCAGAAGCTGTAAAAAATATTAATTTTTTTTGGTAAATTTTGTTTTTTTCTTTACAAGCTATATATTTGTTCTTTATTAAGTTTTATTTTTGTAACAATACGCCGATGGAAATAATATGAATTTTTTTATAGAAAATATTTTTTATTTTTTTGTGACATAATACGGTATTTTACTTGACAAATTACTTTTTTTATAATGGGAAGAACTAAGTGAATTTTTATACATATAATCACATGAATAAGTGAGGGAACATATAAATGGAAGCAATTGAATCACTGCCGAATACCGAAAATCAGGAGCCTCCGGGTTGTTCCGCCTCAAATACTGATGAGCCTCCATCGTCAGCTTTTACCAATTCAAACGTTGTAACCATCTTAAATAAGCAAATTGTTCCCAGGTCAATCAATGCAAAGGCGCGAATATTTAGAAAACTGTATTATCCTGCTGTAAATGACTCTCAGTGGAATGATTGGCGCTGGCAGATAGCTAATAGAATTCGCACCTATGAACATTTATCAAGTTTTATAGAACTATCGCCAGATGAAATTATGGCATTGACAGCCAAGCAATGTCAGTTGCCAATGGCAATAACACCGTATTATGCAAGCCTTATCGATAGGAATAATTATGGCGACCCCATACGCCGTTGTGTTATACCTACAATCAATGAACTTCACCATAGTACAGGAGAATCAGAGGACCCTCTTGCAGAAGATAATGATACCCCCGTCCAAGGATTGGTGCATCGGTACCCCGATAGAGTATTGTTTTTAGCTACTGACTTTTGTTCAACATATTGCCGTTATTGTACCCGTTCACGGATTGTTGGGCGTTCAAACTGCAATCTTTCCACTTCGCATTGGGAAGGTGCAATCAGATATATTGCACAACATTCAGAGGTACGCGATGTTTTAATCTCTGGGGGCGACCCTTTGACAATGAACGACTCAATGATTGAATACCTCCTATCACGTCTTAAAGCCATACCCCATGTTGAAATTATTAGAATTGGCACCAAGGTTCCTGCTGTGTTGCCTCAACGTATTACCCATACGCTGGTAAGCATGCTACGGAAATACCATCCCTTATGGATAAATATTCACTTTACCCATCCTGATGAACTTACACCAGAAACAATGAAAGCCTGCAACAGGCTTGCAAATGCCGGTATACCTTTAGGCAGTCAAACAGTACTCCTGAAAGGTATCAACGATACTGTTGAAACACTCAAAAAACTTTACCATCTGCTGTTGCAATGTCGTGTCCGCCCTTATTATCTGTATCAATGCGATCCTATAGTTGGGTCAGCCCACTTCCGTACATCTGTTGAAACGGGAATCGCAATGATTCAAGGATTACGCGGGCATACAACAGGATTGGCTATCCCGCATTATGTAATTGATGCTCCTGGCGGCGGTGGGAAAATACCCCTTTTACCTGACTACTTTCAGGGTATCGATGGGAATACCACTGTTTTAAAAAACTATGAACACAAATATTTCTATTATCCTGATACTCAATGACTGATAGTGGCATGCGTGTTGGGCTAACCTACGATCTTCGTGATGACTACAGAGCATCAGGATATGATGAAGAAGCTATTGCTGAGTTTGATAGCATAGAAACAATCAATGCAATCGATACAACTCTTGGAAATCTGGGCTTTTTTACTGATAGGATAGGCAATGTCAAACATCTTATAAAGCGATTAGCTGATGGACAGCGCTGGGATATAGTATTCAACATAGCTGAAGGGATGTTTGGCATTAGCAGAGAAGCTCAGATACCTGCTCTTCTGGATGCCTATCAGATCCCATACACCTTTTCTGATCCGCTTGTTCTATCGCTTACCCTGAACAAAGCCATGACAAAACAGATAATCAGCTACAATGGCATACCAACACCAGCATCTATGCTCATTACAAATATTAATGATTGCAACAGATGCACACTTACCTATCCGTTATTTGCAAAACCGTATGCTGAAGGGACAGGGAAAGGGATTACTGCATCTTCAGTGATTCATGATAGGCTGGAATTAACAAATACCTGCTTTCATCTTCTAAAAAAATTTAATCAGCCTGTTCTGGTAGAAGAATACCTTCCGGGGAGGGAATTTACCGCTGGGATATTGGGGAATGGTTTTAATGCCCGATCTGCAGGAATAATTGAAATAATTTTATTGGATAATGCCGAAAAAAACGTCTATTCGTTTGCCAATAAAGAGCAATGCGAGCAACTGGTAGAGTACAGATTTGCAGAAGATGCTATTGCAAAAAAGGCTGTAGATGTGGCATTGCGCGCATGGCAGGTTTTAGGTTGTTTAGATGCCGGACGTGTTGATTTAAAATGCGACAGCAACGGGAACCCCCAATTTTTAGAAGTAAATCCATTAGCAGGGCTTCACCCATCACATTCTGATCTGCCCATTATATGCACAAAAGCTGGCATATCATATACCAGGCTAATTGCAAATATTATGTACAATGCTCTTACCCGTTATAATCTTCTGGATAGTGCACCTGAAAAATTATATTCATCTATATAAAAATAATGGTTGCACAATTTTCATTACCTAAAAAATTTATTGTATGCTGTTATGCTTTTTATATTTATTCAATCGTAGTATCAGATCAATCCTTATATAATATTATACTAAGGCAGTGAGTTACATGGAGATAGTTTTTGTTCATCAATTTATTCATGAAAATGCTCCGGTAGATGAAAAGGATGTCCTTGAGCAGCGCGACGAATTAGCAGAAATTTTTATCAATATGGGATATGCCATAAGCTCGCGCAGCATACAATCACAGTTAGATCTTATCTTGCTTCAGGAACTGGCAAACAAAGATTGCATTGTATTTAATCTTTGCGAAAGCCTATTTGGAAGGGATGATCTTTTGTTCCTTGTACCTTTTATGTTAGAACATTACAACATTCCCTTTACTGGTTCAGGTTCAATGGCATTGGCGCTCAGCTGTCATAAACTTGAAAGTAAATCATTGATGATCAATAATTTCATACCAACGCCTAAGTATATAACATCATCAACACCATACAGTAATAACATTAATGGAACGTATATCATTAAGCCCTATAATACCCATGCATCAATGCATATTACGCAGGATTCAGTTATACGTGTACACTCAAAACATGATTTTGATTTGCTTCTTGACAGGCTCAAGACATCGCACGCTCTTTTTGCTGAAGAATATATTGATGGAAGAGAATTTAATATTTCACTCATGCAAACCGATGAAGGAGTTTTGATACTTCCTCATGCTGAAATTATTTTTGAAAACTATCCTCCGAACATGTATAAGATTGTTGATTATGATGCGAAGTGGGCACATGATTCTTTTGCTTATGAACATACTATCCGCAATTTTTATTTTCCTGAAGATGATAGCCCTTTACTAAATGAGATTGATAGGCTATCCTTAAAAGTATGGGAATTATTTTCATTAAATGGATATGCACGCATAGATTACAGAATCAGAGGAAATGAAATATTTATATTAGAAGTAAATGCAAATCCCTGTATATCAATCTACAGCGGCTTTATGGCTGCTGTAAAGCAATATGGTTTATCTTTTCAGGATGCGCTTGATATAATACTAAAACACCCTATTAAAACTAATAAAATTAACATTTAACATGAAACAAATCAACAATACAATTGTTTATCGTGATTATGTCATTGCATCAGATGTTGTTGTAATACCGGCAATTCTTGATGCTACTCACTTTTTTTATCAGGAAGAAATTGAAATTGCTTTAGAGCTATTGAACGAGAAGATCAATTGTGGCGATAGTTCCACGTATCAGTTTATAGTTGCCGAATGTGACAACACCGTTATAGGATATATCTGCTATGGCAAAATCCCGCTTACTCAATCTTCATACGATGTTTACTGGGTAGCTGTCCATCCTGATTTTCAGGGGAATGGCATTGGTTATACACTTTTATTACGTGCTGAAGAAACAATAAAAAAAGCATCGGGCAAAAACCTATTTATAGAGACCTCCGGAAGAAAACTTTACCAACCAACGCATAGTTTTTATCGCAAATCAGGCTATACTATCTCTGCAGTATTTACCGACTTTTACGCCGATGGCGATGATAAGCTTGTCTTCTACAAAAAATTAATATAATTTTCTTTGTTTTTTTATTGTAATTAGTATCTTGACATATATACCTTTTTTTAATTTTCTGTATATACGAGGTTAGCATGGAATGCACGTGTGGTGGTATGCTCACAGAAGGTAGAAGTTCATATAGCATGAGCGGCGAGTATTATTATATCGTTATTGAGGATATTCCAGCGTATAAATGTTCACGATGTGGTAAAATATTATTTCAGGATGATGTTGTTGATAAAATAAAGGCATTATTAAAACGCGTTGATCGTGATACAAAAGAGATTATCACCGGCACCCCTTCGGTGCATACCTATGATTATTAAGGTGTATACTATAGTAACAGGAGAACATAATGATGCGCGTACGATTTGCTCCAAGTCCAACCGGATTTTTACATGTAGGGAATGCACGAACTGCTGTTCTTAATTATCTTGTTAAGAAAAAAAACAACGCTGCCTATATACTACGTATTGAAGATACTGACACACAGCGGAGCACCATGGAATCTGAACAATCCATTCTCAATGATTTAAAATGGCTGGGCATACAATGGGACGAAGGCCCCGACTGCGGTGGCAAATTTGGCCCTTATCGTCAATCCGAGCGATTTGATATTTACCGCCAGTTTACGGAAAAATTGCTTATAACTGGTAATGCCTATCATTGCTACTGTACTCAAGAAGAGCTGGATGCCATGCGCGCAAAGGCTGCAGAGCACAATAAACCATTTGTATATCCGGGAACCTGCCGCCATTTATCATTAGAGCAAAAGCTTGCCTATGAACATCAGGGCAGAAAGCCAACAGTTCGCTTCAGGGTTAAAGACGGTATAAGCATAGTTGTTAACGATCATATAAAAGGTAAGGTTGTCTTCAGCAGTGAAAATATAGGAGGCGATTTTATTATTGTGCGTTCAGATGGTATCCCGGTATATAATTACATTGTTATCATTGACGATACACTGATGAATATAACCCACGTCATCCGTGGCGAGGACCATCTGCCCAATACACCAAAGCAGATGCTTATTGCCATGGCTCTTGATCTTCCAGCCCCTGAATATGCTCATATGCCCCTTTTGCTTGGTCCTGACCGCACGAAATTATCAAAGCGGCATGGCATAACCTCCGTTTCAATATACCGTGAGCAGGGGTATCTGCCCCAGGCCCTTTTTAACTATCTTGCACTGCTGGGGTGGACAACCCAATCAGGTGAGGAGATAGTCCCTATAGATGAGCTCGTGGAACAATTTGAATTATCAAAAATTGGTAAAAGCCCGGCTATCTTTGATTTCCAAAAACTCACGTGGATGAATTCTGAATATCTGAAAAACCTTCCCTCAGAACAGGTCTATTCATTATTTTATCCTTACCTCGAAAAAGCAGGATATTTAACCGATGATAGAGAATGGCTCAACAGCGTTATTGACACCATCAGAGGGAATTGCCAGATAGCTTCGGATATAGTCAGTGAAATAGCAATATTCTTTGATGACACAGTTGAACCTGATCATGAAGCAGGTGAGCTATTATCGCAGCAGGAATCAAAGGCTGTTATAATGACAGCCTATGAACTTATCACCAGTAATGAAGTTAATGAACATAACTATCACCAATTGCTGAATGCTATAAAACAAAAAACCGGATTAAAAGGCAAGATGTTGTTTATGCCGTTCAGGGCAATGATTACCGGCAGGCTCCATGGGCCTGAACTGGATAAAATAATACCACTATTAGGATATCAGCGTTTTAAAAAACGCATTGAAAA
>DAOLVF010000044.1:14706-17404 GCA_035420565.1 Spirochaetota bacterium
TGGATAAAATAATACCACTATTAGGATATCAGCGTTTTAAAAAACGCATTGAAAACTGTTATCAGCGATTTATCAATTAAAGACTTACCTTTATGGTGTACGATAGTTATATGAAAACAACAGGCGTTTTTCACATTGGACGTTTTACATTGATATTTTATGTGACAAACTATTATAATATCATTAATGCAGCACAATAATGTACCAAATTATTCTATGAAAAGTTATCCATGGACGACATGCGGCCGTAGGGGTATAAAAAAGCGTTATCGTCATGCTAAGGTGAAGCCTAAGAATCTCGTCGTTTAAAGAATAGATGCTTCAGTCGCTAATGTTTCTTCAGTATGTTAGGAGTGTGAAGTGTCATCCTGAATCTTGTCCTGAACTGGTTTCAGGATTATTTCAGGATCTAACGTTACATATGTAGATTACGGGTCAAGCCTGGAATGACAGCAGTGTATAATTCTTTTTTTGGAGGAGTTGCACATGAAAAAATTATCTATCATCATAGTTGCTGTAGTATTTTCAATTTGTGGATGTGACACCGA
Source organism: Spirochaetota bacterium (assembly GCA_035420565.1). Taxonomy (GTDB): domain Bacteria; phylum Spirochaetota; class UBA4802; order UBA4802; family UB4802; genus UBA4802. The sequence continues at coordinate 15,255 of DAOLVF010000044.1, forward strand.
TAGCCCAAGTGAAATACCTGTTGGTACATGGGAATATGATCTGCTTGTAAACGGTGTCCAGTTAGGAAGCGCAACGATTTCAAACAAAGTTGAGGATAACCATTATGTTTACAGCTTTGATTTAACCATGGGCAACGGCCAGACACAATCAAATGATGTAATTGTTGAAACACTGGATTGCAAACCTGTAAAATTAGAAAAGCATACCTATATTAATGCACCCGCACAACAAAGATTAGATATTATTGCCGAATGTAATGGGAAGCAGATTACCTTAACAGAGAATAACAATAAAACCGTCATCGTATTGGATAAAGATTATATCCTTGATGGAAATTATTTTCTGTATCAGCTTATTAAAAATAAATTTAAGGAAGGAAGAACAATACGGCATAATGTGTACGACCCTTCAATTGAACGTGAAGATGCAATACCGGTAACTATCACCCTTGTTGGGAAAGAAACAATTGCTATCAATAGCATCCCGTATAGAGCATGGCGGGTTGATCAAAGCATTGGAAAAATAAAAAATATTATAGTCTATTTAGATGATAAAGGAGTGGTACTGAAAACCTCAATCAGTATGCTTAATATGAAACTTGATGTTATCCGCAAGGGATTATGAAAAAATATTATTTTATCAGTGCAATAACCTTTACTGCTATCATGCTGATGTGCTTTATCCATGCACATTCGCAGAACATGCCATCAGCTTTTTCCACTGTTCCAATAAAAAATTTTACCCCTAAAATCTGGGATGAGAATTTTTCTCTTTATATGATAACCTCTGAGCAAGAAATTTTGCTTATTACAACGCCCTATCAGACAATACTGTCTACAAAAAACAATAACAATCGCCATGCTGTATTAATCAAAGCAGGCAAAAATAAAGACTATGCTGAATTGCCATTGAATAAAGACATGAAAGATACTCGACTTTTGCAGTTAACTCATCCATTGGTACAGAGCTATGCAAAAAAAATTAAAGCTTCCAGTAATATTGTTAACGAGGTTGAACAACTCATCTATACTACTATCGAAACAAAAACAGAAGGTATACCAATAATTCCCGCACCGATAATACTGGAAACAAAAAAAGGCGATTGTACAGAACATGCCGTTACTTCCATCGCTTTACTCAGGGCTTTAAAGATTCCTGCACGTGCAGTAGTGGGGATGATTGCTGCCAGGGAATATGCCGGTAGAAAAAATGTATTTGTATTTCACATGTGGGCAGAAGCTTATTATAACAATACATGGATTCTGGTTGATGCAACTCGCCCTGGGGCTAAAAAGCCTAATCTTTATATTGCACTAACCTACCATAGCCTTGAAACTGAAATGCCGCTGGAATTTCTTGAAGCAATGGCAGCTATTCAGAATCTTACAGTAACATATCTTTCAGAATAAGGTTCATAGTATTCATTTCAATATATTACAGTGCTTGTATCACGGTAATCAACATTGCTATGATTGATTTTAAATATAGGGTAGCAATCCAATTAATGTATTGACATATTTGTAATACATCACTGTAATTCAAGAAAGGATTTTTCAAAACGTTACTACCATCAGGGATTGTGCTATGAAATTGTTTCATTTAACAGTAACTATCACCCTTATCATCATTGCCTTTGCTATGGGAACCTATATATACCCCCAGGGTGCCAAATATTATTTTGATGCCGGTTGCCGTTATTACGTCCACAAAAACTGGGAAAAAGCAAAAGAAAATTTTCTTAAAGATATTGAAGTTGCCGATAGAGGTGATTCGTACTACTTTGTTGGCGAAATTGAAAAAATTCTGGGTAATTTAGATTCTGCATTGCACTATTTTGAGAATGCAGTCACCCGCAAAATGACTCCCAAATATCGCAATCTGGCATACTGGAACTTAATCGTTATCTATGAATCAAGGTCTGAATATGCAAAAACTATCAAGACCTGCAAATATTTTTATGAAGTGCATGGCGAGTCTTCGGCAAAGACAAAAGCTGAAAATCTTATCAACAAACTGATGTGGTCCGAAAATGAAGACGCAAAGAAAGAATATGAAGCTGGATTGGAATTAAAAATGAAAGATTACACTACAGCTTTACAACACTTCAGGCAGGCTGTCTACCTTGATAATTCATTTCTTTCACCAGTTT
>DAOLVF010000045.1:0-2055 GCA_035420565.1 Spirochaetota bacterium
GCCAGTGCAATTGCTTTTTCCTTTACTACTTCCCGTGTTGAACGCTCTTCAGGATATTTTGATAATTCTTGAAAACCTTCCCACAGTGCATCCAGCCTGCTCCGTATGGACTGATCGGATGGCTCATTGTACACCATCTCAACCTGATAGATAAAATCATTACGTGTCTTCCAATACCCAAATGCCTGCTTTTCTACCATGATGCGGTCATCAATAAATTCATCGCGAATACGCTCTATACTTTGCACCTCAGCACCCTGACCAATAGTACCGGGCTGCTGTGCTCTATTCAGAGCAGGAACATATAATGGATCTGAAGCAGTTATGACAACACGCTGACGGGAGTATTCTTCATTGGCAGCATTGGATATGTTATGCCCTGTTACGTGCAGCGCCTGCTGATGAGCAAGTAATCCTCGTTTCCCAATCTCTATTCCCATGAATGTTGAATTCATATTATACCTCACACCGTTTTATTCATTAAAACTGCTCCACTAGCACTGCGTATGGCCAATCCTTCAGGACCATATCCTGTCTCATAGCTGGTTGCTTTTCGCAATGATGAAAGGATTATATTAAAAAATTCCATATTATCATCTATGAGCTTTTTGTTGCCCTCATAAAGCCGTGAAAACTTTTCTATTTTTTTCTTTAATTCATACCCCAGCAATATTACATTCTCAGTATTATTAGCGCTGGCTATCATAATAAAATCTTTAAGTGATATATTGCCTTGTTGTAATCCCTGTTTTGTTGCATTGTTTAATACCTTCTGGCGTGCTGCTTCTAAATTTTCTAATTCATGTACATATTTTTCCTGTTCTTTAGAAAATAAAAAAAGTTGCTCCCCATTGAACGCTATGATAGCATCCTTTTTTTGTTCTTCTATTGCCAATAACTGATTATATATTGCTATCTCTTTTTTGATGATAGGTTCTATGTGGTGCAGGGCATCCATATATTCCCTCCTTGGAAAAATGCTAATACTACTATTACCTATCGGAATTTTACAAAATAGATTGAGGATTTTTATATGTTATTCCACTTTCATGCCAGTAGATTCCAGATATTCATGATAATGCACCTCACTCAAGGCATCAATATCCTTTATCTGACAACCAACTTTAATGATCTTATTTTCCATCAATGTGATGTTCCGTACAACTGTTAATACATTGGCTTTAGTCCCATTGGGTAACAGTATATCGCCAATCACATAGCTGCCTTCCTTAAAATAGCGAATATATTTTCTTTCCCTGAAAACAATGCCAATACCGCTGGCTGACGCATCGGCAACAAGCAGACGGTCATTCTCGGGTATAAATATCTTATATTTTTTAAAAAGCTCATCAGTAACAACACCCATCCGTCGTATTACCGAAAAAATACCATCGGTCAGCGGCTTTTCGCTGTTTATCTGAATATAGCCATAGGGAATTTTACCATGATATAAAATTGGCACCGATATCTCAGAGATTAAATTCTTCCTGTTTTGCAGCATATAATCTTTTGAATAAATTTCGTTTATAAAAATATTGAATATTTTTTCACTCTTTGCATCAGGCTGCGCTTTTATATCAGGAACAAAAAAGGGTACCGGACTATTATAAAAATATTTCATGCGTGGGTCTGACAATCCTTCATTGAGAAAATATATTTTTACATACGGGAAACGTTTATCAAGATCATACCGTAAAATCTCTTTTACATTATCTACTTTTTTAAGAGAAAGAGCCAGTGAATTTTGCAATATGTAATCTGAAATAGCGTTGGTAAAAAACAAAACCGACTTCCCCGCAGACGATACGTCAACCCTTTCTTCACTGCGCACATTTGAAATTATCTGAAACTGCATCGGATATAAAACATACATTTCATCCAGATCTTTTTCTTTGAATTTGAAATAACCATTGATAAGGTAGTTATCTTTCCGTGTCAGTATAATACAGGTATCCGACATGTTTTTAACATATGGTATTTTAAATGCTGCAGTACCGTCTGCAAAACCCATAAAGGTAATTTTTAAATCACCACTTGAGGTTCGCAAAAAAACAT
>DAOLVF010000045.1:2155-16828 GCA_035420565.1 Spirochaetota bacterium
ACAATGTTCATGTATAGTATGTAATCAGTATCTTTATGTTCTTCCACATCAAATAAGACAATATTCGGATTGCTTTGAGCTATTGTATCTTGATTACAATTTTTTTTATCAATGAAAACAGGAGCAAAGTTATGGTTTTGAAAATCATCTTTAACAAATTCATATAAAGCTTTATTAAGCAAAAGGACAACGGGATTTAGCATAAAACCTTCTTTAATTAATAGACATAAATGAATTATACATCACAGAATAATCAAATGCAATGATAAAACTATCTTGACAAAAAAATTATTATGATGATATAAAAAGAAGGCTATACGGAATAAATGTACTTTATTTACATGGCAATCATTATAGTTGCGGTGATACATTCTTTGTTTAGAAAATTCCAGATATCTTTGCTTTAGATACCATCACACTGCATAGCAGTGGAAACCCATAGTTAAAACACTTTAAATTTTGCCTTAACATCCAGACTGATTAAAATCTGTGTATATTTATAGGATATCTGTGTTTCCAGGGGATTATAATAAAACCAGCGATGGCGTATTGACAGTGCTAACCAGCTGGTAACCGTTACACTCAGGGTGTTCTTTATCTCAGTTCTGATTTGATAGTTACCGTTGTTATTCTCAGGCCGTGAAATAAAATTATCAAGATTAAATGTATACATAAAGTAGTCTAAAAAAGGTATCTGTATTTGCAAAATTGACTCTGCACCATAGAGCATTTGTTCCTCTGGGTCCTGCGTCTGCTTTTCAAAACCAACACCAAATCGCCCGGTAAAATAACTATAGGTAAACGAGGCGCCAACCGTTTCACGGAATAAAATTGGGCGTAAATTATCATCTTTTGTTACCACAACAGTATCAACCTGCGATTTATGGTATGGATTAACATAAGGATTAAACAGGTAGGTATAATAAAGCGTTCCGCGCAGTAAATTTTGCAAATACTGATCATCCTGTCGCATATAGTAAATATAGGGGGTCAGCACTAAACGATGATACTGATTATAAAAAGAAATATCCGCACTATCCTCAAAACCCCATTTTTTATATGTTTCCGATGGCATACCTGGTGGTGTTGACGCCGAATCATCTGTTGTGACATCTGAATTGTCATATAAATTTGAAAGGTTAATATCAACAGTCATCCTGATACGCTTATCCAGATATGAAAAATCTTTCCTCGCAACACTTTGTTTACTTTTTAAATCATTGGTAATGATAACCGAAAGCGGTGTCCATGTATTGGTATACGGTACTTCTTTATGTGTCATATCACAAATAACATCATACGCTGATTGTGTCGATGCAATTGTATACATCCTGTCACCTTCAATTGAGCGCCCCTGAACCTTGCCATTTGCAAATCCTGAAAAAATCAGCGATGAGGCGCTGCTGATAGTATTAAGCTGTTCCCCGCTTAACCGGTAAGTAAAAACGGTAAAGTCATTCTGAACAATTCGCTGTACATCAATGCTGGTAATTGTTCCTTCCAATCGTGTTGAGAATACATCAGTTACATCAACAATGGCAACCTCACTGCTATAGTAGTGACGTAACAGGTGTGCGATAGTCACTGAAGATATATCGGTTGCCGGAAAGTTATCAGCAAGAGCAGCAGCTCCTGCCTCTGCATACCGCTCTTTCCATAAATTGACACGTTCAACAAGCTCATTGTATGAACTATCGCTTACCTTTTGATCTGCTTCCGAAAAATAAATCTTTTCAATGGTAATCTTCTCTTTCAGCATTAAACGCACGCTATAATGTCCACCTGCCCTGACAAGCGTAATGATGGACCGTCCATCTTCAAGATCAACCCGTGGGGAATACACATCATAATAAATCCCTGAAGCATCACCACCAGCAAGGATAAGGTCAATTGCGGGATAATCCTTCATGATAGCGATGTTCTCGGCACCGGATAAACCTGAAAGCACTATGATATACTTGCACCCCATTGCCTGCAACGATTCAATGGTCATGGTAAGATAGTCCCTATAAGCGGCAAGCGATGCACTCAATACCTTTTTCTCTGCCACATCAAATATACTTTTGGAAGATGTGATACCTATAAATCCTATCTTTGTGCCAGCTTTTTGCAATATCCAGTACGGTTTAAATATTGGCTTGTTATCAATGACAATATTAATAGATAAAAGCTGTGTAGGTCGCATACGCGAGGCTAATTCTAAATTTTTTAATCCTACTGCAACATCCCGTGAGCCCACCAAAGTTGCATCGCATTGAACATATTCAAAAAAATCAAGCATCGCTGCACCATAGCTATACCGTGACAATGCACCTGGTGAGAATGCATTTCCTAAATCAACATAGCAATCAACCGGCTTTGCTGACCTTTCCGCAATTATCCCACGAGCAACTTTTAGCAATGGATCTGTTTTTTCATCAGTATCCAGTGAAAAATTGCCCCTGAGGTTACTCGTGGCAATAATGGTAAGCGTTTCATAGGCAAAGCAATAAGAAGGAAATACATAAACAAAACAAAATAAAAAAACAGCGCTATATATCCGAAGACCCATGCCTATTTTTCTTCACCTTTTTACTTTTCCAGCTCTGTCTTTAACTGCTGGGCTGGACTCTCTTTTTTCACATCATTTGCAGTGCCCTTATCGCCACCCCTTAAAGTTTGATCTTTTTGTGGCACATCAAGTTGCTGTTTTAATTTTTCACAATTTATTTCCATCTCTGTCAATTTGCTTTTAAGCTGCTCTTTTTCCTGAGTTAATGTGGTTACCTGTTTCTGCAAAGTATCAATAGTTGATTGGCACTCCATCTCCTTCTTTGCATTTTGATTAATGATTGTTTCTTTTTCTTTAATAAAGTCAACTTCCTGTTTGCGTATTACCTCATTTAACCGCGCTATCTCATCTGCCATCCTTTTTTCTAACGTTTTATTTAGTTCCGTCAATTCCTGCACCTTTGCATCGCTCTGTTTAACAAATACATCATATTTTTGTTGCAGTGTATTATAGCGTTCATCCCACATGGCAATATCATTTTTATACCTGGTCTGCAATGCACCGATATCCGATTTCAATAGAGTATTTGAAGAGCGCAAAGCATTATTTTCTTTTTTATATTTAGCATTTTCAGCTTTAAGCACATCATTTTCACGCATAAAAAGATTCAGGTTTTGCGAACAAACCCTGTTTTCAGCTTTAAGCTGGTCAATAAGCCTGGTATCACCAGTATTCATGGTTGCACATGATAGTAAAAATGATAGTAAAAAAATTGGGATAGCAACAATGTAACTATAATACACTATAACTTTTTTTTTCATTATGTATCTCCCAAAAAATTAGAATTAATTATAGACCATACTTCAAGCACCTAACTTTGACATAATTGGCAACCGTCCTCTGTAAAAAGGATTATCAGGGTAAGGCTGGTTTCATTTTCATCCCTCTCATCAATGCCACGTTATTGAATAGTACAGTATAGAATGAGTAATATATGCATCTGATTCAACATCTTTTTTAGTCACAACAAAAAAAATATAGAAACCACTCTATGAAAATATATGTCATCCAATCTGCTCAATAATTACTTAACTATAAAATATAAAAAAATACCGACCATATGGTATTTAACACTTGACTTTTTCTGACAATGTCTTTATAGTGTATCCAATGAATAGTGTTGAGTGAGCAATCACTCAATTTGCCATCGACTCTTATATCCCGTTCATTTATTAATTTAATTATAAGTTTGGGGGTTATATGAAACTTTTTACAAAAGTATGTCTTGTGCTGGTTTTGCTGTTTACCAGTTCCACCATTTTTGCTGAATGGGTATATGTACCTATGAGCATTAATGCCAATAAAGGTGATGTAGTTCTTTCAACAAGCCCTGGTTTTATTATGGATTTATTGGCAATACTGGGCTGCTATTGGAGCCACAGTGGCATGGCTGTTGATAACGGATTTAACATCCGCCACAACACCATGTATGTAAGCGAAATCCCAATAGAATACAACAAGATTTGGTTCATTCAAACAACACCTAAAAGGATGAATCCAACACGACTTAGTAATGGACTGCCTGGCATCCTAACCGAAGATATTGATACTGCCTATAACGCAACGAATAATTTTGCTGCTGCGGGCGGAGCGGTATTAAAGCCAACAGCTGCAAATGAGACAGCCTACCGGCAATATCTTAATGCCGCAGCGGATGTTTTTAATTATCTCAAAGCGTATTATCGCGTTAATGCTTACGTTAACATGTACCAGCTTGATTATGCAAACTATCTCATTACCGGACGTGGCAACCACTGCTCGGGTACCTGCTGGTATGCCAATTATTTTTCAGGGAAAACCATGGTTGTTGCAACCATACCAGCCAATCTGGTGACACAGTGTGCTAACTCACTGTATACCTCAGTAAAAAATATGGTTCGTGATGAGGCTGGAGGTTTTGGTGCCTTCATCATCGATATTGAAGGCTTATTTGGTACAGGTGCTGATGAAAAAATAGCCAACCAGATTGTTAACACCTTCGGCTTCGATAGGGCTACCGATACATCCGATTACTGGAGAAGCTATATAGGTGCGGTAACAGCCACAGCAAATGCTCCCGATCATCTGATACTTTCATCTTATACAAATCCATCAGGGCACAACGTAGGTGCGCAAACAACATCAACATCATACTATGGACAGGTTGAACCTCTTGTCATTACTGATGGCTATTATATTGAAATCCCTTAGTAGAACACGCTGACAATGCATAGAAAAATCCCGGGTTAATCCCGGGATTTTTTTATATGCTCCCTCGCTTATTGAAATGAAACCTCAGCGCCTTGAATATCTGTACACACCGTCCAATCTCACCAAAAAAAGGTATACCGCTGGCTTCGGCATGTTTTTTATATTGTTCAACCATTATCTTCTCACCAACTGCCCATGCAAGCACTGGCTTTTTGGATTGTTTTACCATATTGCCTATCTCACCCCAGAACGATGGATCCGAATGCTGGGTTGCAAAGCATTCAATGATGATAGAATCAACCCTTTCATCTTCCATAAGGGCTTTTGCTACAGACGTATAAACTTTTTCCGAGCCATTCTGTTCAATAGCAGGCCATAGATCAAGCGGGTGCGAAGCGCTCATCCATGAAGGATATAGTTTTTGAACTTTTTGCAATGTCGCTTCTTGAGGCTGTGCTATGGGTATAGCATAATCAGCCAATAAATCAGTTGTTACAATACCTGCGCCGCCTGAAAATGTCATCACTGCAACACCTTTATCTGGCTCCGGGCGATAGTTCTTGATATATGAAAAAGCTTTAACAATATCAATTAATTCATACAGATCAACAACCTGCACTATTCCAGCCTGTTTAAAAGCCCCTGATACAACCATAGTATTGCCTGCCAGACTGGCTGTATGGCTCAGAGCAGCCTTTTTTCCCTGTTCACTTCTCCCTGATTTAAGTATAACGATTGGTTTGCTGGTACTTTGTGCTATTTTTAACAGTTTTTTCCCATCAACAATTGATTCCAGATAGCAACCAATCGCTCCTGTTGTATCATCCTGAACAAAATACTCTAACAGATCGATTTCATTGACATCACATTTATTCCCAATAGAACATACCTTGCTAATACCTATTGCATCACGTTCCAGTACCGACATTAAAAAACCTGCCGAAAGCATGCCACTTTGCACTATAAGCGTCACGTCACCCGGATACATCATTGTTTTCCACTTTTCAGAATGGACAAATGAAAAAACATTCCGGGTATGTCCATCTAAATATCCCATACAGTTGGGCCCCCACAACCGTATGCCAAGGCTATGCGCCAGTTCTACCGCATCTTTCTGCAATTTGGCTCCTTCTTTGCCTGCCTCTGCAAATCCTGCCGATTCAATGATAATTGCCTTAATCCCCTTTGCTGCACTTCTTCTGATGATATCCAGAATAAAGCGTGCCGGTATAAAATAGATTAAACATTCAACTCTGTCAGGAATTGACTCAATATCAGGATAACACGGGATACCCAGTAGCTCCTGATATTTAGGATTTACCGGATACACTTTGCCTGTATAACCAGCACAAACATTGCGCAGAATATAAAAACCATCTGATCCAGCAATCCCACTGGCACCTATAATTGCCACTCCATCAGGATGAAAAAAATAATCAAGTTCATGCTTCATAGCTTCCCCCACCAAAAATAGAATTATTCCTCAATGTTATTCCAGGCTTAACCCGTAATCCTTTTTGCTGCTCCAGTCATTCCGGGCTTTATCCTGAATCAAGATATTCATGGATCATGGCTCAGGATAACATCCGCCACATAGTTTCGTCTCATTTGAGTGAGTACAGCACAGCATAGCTTTTGCAAACACCCCATTGATCATTAATGCTGCAACCTCATGATATATTTTGTTGATGATGTATAATCTCCTTTCTGCTGATATACTGTTGCAATGCTTTTTATATATTCTACAGTACCAGGTTTGCGCGCTAATGCCTTTTTATACCATATCAGAGCATTGTTATAATCCCTTAGATGATGGTAGCACATCCCAATGTAGTAATCAGCTTCTACAATACCATGAGTGTAGGCTTTTTTTAAGTGCGATAGTGCTTGATGATATATCCCTGTTGCACACAAAGCTTTCCCATATAGGAATTCTATAGTAGCAGTCTTTATTCCCTTTTTATGAACGATCATGAGTAGTTCTTGATACGATTTATTATCATCAAGGACTGTTATAATCTTTTCCAATGTATTTGCATCATCAGGAATTGCATCCAATGCAATAAGTATAAAAGCTCCCCGTACATCTCCATTATCAATCAGGTACAATCCGTTATATTTTTTTATTGTTTTATTTGCTGGATACAGTACCGCGCCATGCTCAAGATATTGTTGCAGAACATCGTATTGTTTTGATAAATATAAATCCTTTACTTTATTGGTAAAAGCTACTTCATCGATTTTGCAAATCTTCTGATAATATAATTTCAAATAGGTGTAATATACCAGCGGCGCATAAAAATATGAGATAACTATCGCCACAATACAAAATAACAATATAAACAATTTCAACCGCATATTTAATTACCAGCCATTAACCTGACGAATATCTGTATATCATTCATTTTCGTCAACATAAAAACATTATACCGTGCTATTGCTTCATTTCAAAGCCTTTATTAATTATTCCTTGACATGTCAAAAAATGATAGATAGATTATTAATATAATAATCAAATATTGACCATACTGATTATTATATTTTATTTACTATAAAAATTTGAATTGACAGAATTAATGGCTAAAATATTTTATATACAATCTGTTATTTTTTATACATAGCAGATTGAAAGGGGGCGTATGGAGCAGAATACTGCAAAACTGGAAGATTATAAAAGAATTTACCCTGAGAAATTTCTTCCAGAGGAGAAGATATTCAGTCATATTAACCGTGGTGACAGAATCTTCATAGGTACAGCATGCAGTGAACCTCAATATTTAGTGAATGCTCTTGTTGAATATGTAAAGTCGTATCCTAAAGCTTTTTTTGACACTGAGGTGATTCATGTATGGACACTTGGTGTGGCACCGTATGCCGATGAAAAGTTTAAACAAAATTTCAGACATAATTCTTTTTTTATTGGCATGAACACCCGCAATGCTGTAAATAAGGGAATAGCCGATTACACCCCAATATTTTTATCACGTGTTCCCCAGTTGTTACGAAATGGAATAATTGACATAGACGTTGCACTGGTTCAGACTTCATACCCCGACGAACATGGTTATTTAAGCCTGGGCGTTAGTGTTGATATTGTAAAAACTGCCGTAGAAAGTGCACGGCTTGTTGTTGTCCAGGTTAACAAGCAAATGCCTCGCGTTCATGGCGATGCATTTATACATATAAAGGATGTTGATTTTATTGTACCCCATGATGAAGAAATATTAGAATTCACAACCAAAGATTCAGATGACATTTCAAACCGCATTGGGAAATATGTTTCACTTATCATTCAAGATGGTGACACCATTCAGGTTGGATATGGAAGAATGCCTAATGCTATCCTGAAACATCTGATAGGCAAAAAAAACCTTGGTGTTCATACCGAACTTATTTCTGATGGCATTGTCGAATTGATGAAGGCAGGCGTTGTTACCAATTCTGAGAAGACAGTTGACCGGGGCAAAACCATTGCATCATTTTGCATGGGCACAAAACCTACCTACGAATATATTCATGACAATCCATCTATTGAGTTTAAAACAATTGATTACACCAATAATCCGCTCATCATTGCGCAGCAACGCAGGATGACTGCAATTAATGCTGCACTGCAAATAGATTTAACCGGTCAGGCTACTGCTGAATCGCTGGGGAAAAGTTTTTTTAGCGGTATCGGTGGACAGGCTGACTTTATGCGAGGTGCTATACTTGCTCCTGGCGGCAAAAGCATCCTTGCATTACGTTCAACCACAGAAGATGAACAGACTTCACGAATTGTGCCTTTTATACCTGAAGGAGCAGGGATTACCCTGAATCGTGGTGATGTTCATTACGTGGTAACAGAATATGGGATAGCTTATATCCATGGCAAAAACATTAGGGAGCGTGCAATGGATCTGATTGCAATAGCTCATCCAAAGTTCAGGCCGTGGCTTATAGAAGAAGCCAAGAAAGATGGTCTTATTTACAGAGATCAGGCATTTATCCCGGGCAAGAAGGGTGAATACCCTGAGCATCTTGAGACATTCCGTACAACAAAGACAGGTATAAAGTTATTTTTACGACCTGCCAAGATCAGCGATGAAGAACTATTAAAGGACTTTTTTTACTCACTATCCGACCAGAGCCTCTACAGGCGTTTTATTTCAACACGAAAAGATATGCCACATGAGCGTTTACAGGAGATGGTTGTCATTGATTATACCAAAGAGCTGGTAATTTTAGCTGTTGTTGAGCAGAATGGGAAAGAAGTTGTGGTCGGCGTTGGTCAGTACGGTATACAGGAATATCAACACTGGGCAGAAGTAGCATTTGCTGTGCGTGATGATTATCAATATAAAGGTATTGGTCAGGTATTGCTATCATATTTAACACTGATAGCTAAAAGAAATGGTTTGCTGGGATTCACTGCAGAGGTGCTTGTTGAAAACAAGCCAATGCTGCATCTTTTTGAAAAAATGGGGTTTAACATAGAAAAGAGGAGTAGTGCAGGAGTATACGAATTGAAGATGGAATTCAGGGGAGATGAACAATGAAATCAAAAAATTCTAGTATTGTTACTTTATTCCAACCCAAAAGTGTCGCAGTAGTTGGTGCTTCGTCACAACCAGGCAAGATTGGGTACAGTATCACCCGTAATATCATACAGGGTGGTTTTAAAGGCAGGATCTACCCTATAAATCCCAAAGGGGGTGCAATATTAGGTGTAGATTGTTACCCAAGTATTTCGGATATTAAGGATGAAATTGATGTAGCAACTATTTGTGTTCCTGCAAAATTAACCTTTGACGCAGTCAAAGAGTGCGCAGACAAGGGTGTAAAACATGTGCAGATTATTACCTCGGGATTTTCAGAAATTGGTGAGGTTGAACTTGAGCATAAGATTGTAGAATATGCGCGTTCAAAAGGAACACGTATTTTAGGTCCTAACATTTTTGGAGTCTACTCTGCATCGGGCAATTACAACTCAACATTTTCAGCTACAGAGATTTTACGTGGGAATGTTGCTATATTGACCCAGAGCGGCGCACTGGGAATTGCAATGATTGGGAAAACTGCTGTTGAAAATATGGGATTATCTGCTATTGTATCAATAGGCAACAAAGCCGACATTGATGAAGCTGATTGTCTGGAATTTGTTATGCGCGATCAGGAAACAAAAGTCATTCTTATGTATATTGAAGGTATTAAAGAAGGCGAACGTTTTATTGAAGCTGTTCGTGAAGCAACAAAGCTAAAACCAATCGTAGTGTTAAAATCAGGACGTTCAAAACGTGGTGCAATGGCTGCAGCATCACATACCGGGTCATTGGCTGGTTCAGATGAAATCTTTGATGCTATTGCACGACAATCAGGATTGCTTAGAGCAGAAAATTTACAGGAAGCATTCAACTGGTGCAAATTTTTGGCTTATTCGCCTCGTCCAAAAGGCAAAAATACGGTTATTGTTACCAATGGCGGTGGAATTGGTGTTATGGCAACAGATGCATGCGAAAAATATGGTGTTGATTTATATGATGATCAGCTTGTACTAAAAGAAGTTTTTGGGCCTGCAACACCAGAATTTGGTTCCACAAAAAATCCAGTTGATATTACCGGTGGTGCTAAAGCTGCAGATTATGATTTAGCTCTCAGTGCACCTACCCGTTCCGAAGATATGAATGCAACGTTAGCCCTTTATTGTGAAACAGCAACATTTGATGCCGAGAACTTAGCGCCAATGATTCGTGATACATATGGCAAGCATCTGGCAAGTGGAAAACCCGTTGCATATGCCGTTGTAGGTGGTAGATCAGTTGAAGATGCAATTGTACAGCTCAGGAAGATGAATGTCCCTGTATTTCCGGATGTTTATGAAGCTGTTTCCTGTATGGGTGCATTATATAGATATACAACCATGTTAGCGGAACGCGATGATAGAGTGGATGATGTAGATATGGATATTAACACAATTAATAAAATCATTGATGGAGCAATTGCCGATGGCAGAACATTCCTGCTTGCTAATGAAGGACAGGAAGTAATGAAAGCTTCTGGTGTCATGATACCAGGCGCAGGTATTGGTAAATCAATTGATGAATGCGTGCGGCTGGCTGAGCAGATAGGGTATCCTGTTGTTATGAAGGTTGTTTCTCGTGATATTTTACATAAATCTGATGCTGGTGGCGTAGCATTAGACATATTAAATAAACAGGAAGTAATGGATGCATATGAAGCTATAATGAAGAACTGTAGGGCATACAAGGAAGATGCTGTTATAGACGGTATTGAAGTATGCGAAATGGTTCAGAAAGGTGTTGAACTCATTGTTGGTGCACGCAGAGATCCACAGCTTGGGCCAATCGTTATGTGTGGATTGGGTGGTATCTATGTTGAAGTTATGAAGGATGTTGCCTTTAGAGCTGCAACCCTTAACAAAAAAGAAGCACGTTCAATGCTATCTGAAATCAGATCATATCCATTGCTCCTTGGAGTTCGCGGTGAAGAGCAAAAAGATATTGATATTGTTGTTGACACAATAATTAAAGTTGCAACTATCATCAGGAAGATACCGCGAATCACTGATATCGAGATTAATCCTGTTGTCGTTTACGAGCAGGGCAAAGGGCTTAAAGCAGTAGACGTCAGGATAATTATTTCTAAATCGTAAGCGAGGTATATTATGAATAAAATAGTATTTGCTTGTACACGAAGAAGCGCCGGAAAAACTACAATCTTTACCGGGTTAGCAAAAGCAATGGGCAAAGAAGTTGCATATATGAAACCCTTTGGCGATAGGCTTATATACAGGAAAAAACGGCTATGGGATTATGATGCTGCATTACTTACCAATCTTTTTGGATTGGAAGAAAATCCCGAAGATATGACGATTGGTTTTGAACATGCTAAACTGCGATATGTGTATGATGAAGCCCGTATCAAAGAAAAGCTTCTTGAAGTTGCAAAATCAATAGCAAAGAACAGGGAAGTGCTCTTTATTGAAAGTGGGAAAGACCTTGCCTATGGTGTTTCAGTATATTTAGACCCAATAACAGTGGCAAAATCACTTGATGCAAAATTAGTGCTTATTGTTGGTGGCAACGATGATGTTATTATTGATGATATAACACTCTTTAAGCGATATGTCGATACCAGCGATATCAATTTCTTAGGTGTGATCATAAACAAGATCCACGATCTTGATGATTTCAAAAGCACCTATGCAGATAAAATTGAGAAGATGGGTGTGCCCATTTTAGGCATGATTCCCTATTCAGCAGAACTTACCTATTTTTCCATGGACTATCTGTCAGAAGCACTATTTGCAAAGGTTATTGCTGGCGAATCAGGATTAAATAAAGTAGTTAAAAATGTATTTCTGGGCGCCATGTCGGTAAACGAAGCACTGAGAAATCCTCTCTTTAATAAAGAAGGTAAACTTTTGATTACAAGCGGCGATCGAAGTGATATTATTATATCGGCACTGGAAACAAATACGGTAGGGATTGTCTTAACCAATAATATCCTGCCTCCATCAAATATTATTTCAAAAGCCGCTGAGAAGAACATTCCACTTCTCCTTGTTTCAAGCAATGCCTATCAGGTGGCAGGACAAATCGACAAGATGGAAGCTCTTCTTACAAAGGATAACAAGGAAAAGATTGCACTGGCTGAAAAGCTGGTAAAAGAACATGTAAACATCTCCGCTCTATAATATGTTACATATTTCATGTATAAAAAAAGGGCTATTCTTCAATAGCCCTTTTTTTATTAATAAATCGATGAACAGCAATCATCTAATTTTTAATGATACTACCATTACCGGTAACTATCGCTCAAATTTTAATTATTAAAACATAAAACAGCCTTGACAGCACATAACGATGTTACGCATATAGTGTTATGAAGGTGTACTATGGCCTCTCCATTTATTTTACAAAACATGTACGATAGTTCCCTGTATATATGTCAGGAACGTATATGGCTTCAGATTATTGATTTAGCGTTTGCCCGTGGATTTAACCCGGTAGGGACCCGACTTGATTATTATTATGAACTAGAGCAGGTATGGGAAGAGGATATGCCATATGCCGAAAAGATTTTTACTGCAATAATGATACACGTTCGATGCTTAAACTGGGATGGATGCAACTTCAAAGACAGGGAAAATCAAATAGTAAGCGATGACGATTGCAGCGAACTTTTATATATATTGAATGACACATTGCCTCATGATTTAAAAGATTTTTTTAAAAAAGGATCATTCAGAATTTGCAGTGAATAATTGTTACATATAATGCGCACTTACTATTATTTTTTAAATAAATTTTACAGGGGGTATATATGGGCATTGTAGAATGGAAAAAAGATGAGAATATCGCAATTATCACTATGAACACTGTTGAAAACAGACATAACGTCATGTTTGCTCAGGCAATGTTGCAGGCACTGGACGAAGCTGAAGCTGACAGGGAAATTAACGGGATAGTATTGACTTCCAGTGATGCAAAAAATTTTAGCCTTGGCGTAGACATTGAGTGGCTTATGCCAAGGATGGCAGAAAAAGATTTTAAAGCTATTAAAGATTTCATGTATGGTATGAACAATGTATTTAAGCGTCTGCTCCTTACGCCCATGCCGGTTATTGCTGCCATCAATGGACATGCATTTGGTAATGGCGCTATACTATCCTGCGCATGTGATTTCAGGTTTATGCGTTCGGATAGAGGTTTTTTTTGTTTCCCGGAGGTTGATTTAGGTATCCCCTTTTTGCCCGGGATGATAGCATTTGTTAAAAAAGCCCTTCCCTATTATAAATTTAATGAGATGAAATTAACAGGGAGAAGAGTTCCCGCCCCAGAGCTTGCTGAACATCACATTATTGAAAAGGCATGTGCCAATGTTGATGAACTGATGAATGAATCAATTGCATTTGCTAAATCCTTCAAGAAAAAACGTGGTATATTTGGTGAGCATAAAAAACGATTACATAAGCATATCATTGAGGTGATTGATAAAGAGGACCCCGAATTTATTGAATCGTTGTTCTTGTTTATACAGGACTGATGTGCAATTGCGCTAATAAACAGGAGCAATGATCCATGCTCCTGTTTATTAGCCGCTATTACTTTAAAGATTATAGTATCAATTATAGTATCAATGCCACCCTGCGCAGTGCAAATATTTATGTTTTCCTCTACTATATTTTACTTGACTATTAATGTATATTCATTCATAATATTGTCAGTATCAACAAATAACTTTCAGGTAGTCCACGTTAACCGTTTTGTTGGTACGCCCTTAGGGGATACAGATATCTGGTGACAATCATACCAAATCCTGATTTAGGATTTCAGATAATTATCGTAATCCAGTGTCAAGTACGGAATGATTGTGTGCATTAGTATATAAGTGCGCATCGCGATGTGCTAAAAAATAATTATTTTATTTTTGGAGGTGATATTTATGGCATTAGATCCATACGTTAAAAAGGTGCTTGATGTTTTACAGAACATTGAATTTAGCACACTATCGGTTGAGCAAGTTCGCGCTGTAATGGATATGGGGATTGATCAACAAGTTAAAGAAGATATTAAATTGGTTAACGATTTTATTATTACCTATAATAGTATTAGCCTCCCCTGCAGGCTCTATGAACCATATAACGCCAATGATGGCTTGATTGTTTATTACCATGGTGGCGGATTTATATTTGGCAATATAGAGCTTTTTGATCATGTATGCAGAAAAGCTGCCAATACCAGTGGCTGTAAGGTTATTTCCGTAGAATACAGGCTTGCCCCTGAATATAAATTCCCTGCTGCTGTCAACGATGCATACGAATCATATCTATGGATTATGAACCATGCTTCTACTTTTGGTATTAATGAAAATAAAATAGTTATTGCTGGAGATAGCGCTGGTGCAAATTTAGCAACGGTTACCTGCCT
>DAOLVF010000046.1:0-1286 GCA_035420565.1 Spirochaetota bacterium
AGAAATATCATATGCTCACCAATGATACTCATTGACAGGCTGGTTGGGGTTATAGAGGTTGTCAACAGTACCGAAAGAGAAAGTTTCACCGATGACGATCTTAAAGTGTTAATGTATATTGCAGATTCTGCAGCCATTGCAATAACTCACCGACAGCTTTACCATGACCTGGCAACACGGCTAAAAGAACTTGAAATTATGTACGAAATATCACAGGCTATAGCACATTCCAGCCCATCAGAAAATATTTTTCCAAAGATTATGCAACCGTTAGCATCGTCTGTTGGTGTTAAGCGCGCATCAATACTGCTGTATAATACAAATACCGATGAGTTTTCTATTGCAGCCTCACACAATCTTCCGGAAGCTATAAACCTGTATGTAAACAAGGATAATGCTCCCATTGCATACCGCGTTTACACCAGTGGCGACCCTCTACTTGTCAGCAATATCATGTCCGATCCTTCATTAGCAAGTTTTGCCAGAACTCATGAATATATAACTCCTTCGTTTATATCAATACCACTGCGATATAAAAATACCATTATTGGTGTATTAAACCTTGCGGATAAAGTGGACAAATCAAGCTTTGATGCTCATGATCTGAGAGTTGCAACAACCATTGCTAATCAAATCGTAGAAGCATACCAGAATTCCATCTATTTACAGCAAACTGAGGAACAGCGAAGGCTTGCTCAGGAAATTGATATTGCCGCTGAAATTCAGAAACGAATATTGCCAAAAATTCCTCACTCTATCAATTCACACAGGCTTGCAGCTTTTAATAAATCAGCAAAAGAGATTGGTGGAGATTTTTACGACATTTTTCAGTTTGACAATGACAAGTTTGGTTTATTAATAGCCGACATCTCCGGGAAAGGTATTCCTGCCGCGCTTTTTATGGGTACAGCGCGCAATGTATTGCGTGCCGAGTCGCGTATCAACAATCAGCCTGGACAGCTTTTAACCCATGCCAATAAATATATCTATGAAGATTCTGAATATGGCATGTTTGTAACAGCTTTTTATATGCTTATTGATTCGCATAATAAGCTTCTTACGTATGGCAGCGGAGGACACAATAATCAACTGTTGGTCCGCTCGCGCAGTAAAGAAACAATACATCTTAATGCTAAAGGCATAGCCCTGGGTATAATCAACAAGGCACAATATGAGGAGAAAGCGCTATTTTTTGAGGACAACGATTTAGTGGTTATGTTTACTGATGGGGTTCTTGATCTTCTTGGAAATGGAAATATGGATGAAGGGGAAAAAAAGCTTATTGA
>DAOLVF010000046.1:1386-16171 GCA_035420565.1 Spirochaetota bacterium
GTTTCTGGATAATTGTTAGCATTTTTATAATAAGCCACATCTTTTTAACATTAGGGTGGAAGGTTCTTATAAATCATCCTATAGAAGGAAATACATTTCTTAAACTTGTACTGGCCCGCATTGCTGGCGATTCAACATCATCAATAAATGCCTTTGGCTCTATTGCGGGTGAACCATTGAAAGCTATGTACATGAAAGACGACATTCCATTGCAAATTGGTCTGGCATCAGTGGTTCTGGATCGAACTGCTCATTCAATAGCCAATGCTTTAATGTTTTTAACGGGTATCGTACTGAGCCTGTTCATACTCAATTTGCCTTTTTACATTACCATCATTGCCCTTTCTTTTTTCATAGTAACTATCGCCATAATTATTATTATTATTAAAAAGCAGCGTGAAGGCTTGCTTGATTACATTGTTTCCAAAATTCCTTCACGGTTAAAAACTAAACTTATAACCAATGAAAGAAACAAAAAAATTGCAGAGCTTGATAATGAGATAAAATATATATTCAGCAGCACATCACATGTATCACGATTTATTGCTTCAATCCTGCTCCATTATTTTGCTGTAACCATTTCATGTACCCTTGAGATATATCTTATTGTCTATTTTCTCAAAATACCATTTAATATATACCATGCATTATTTTTATATGTCTTTGGTTTGTTCCTTACCTCGGTGATGTTTTTTATGCCTGCCAATTTAGGAACAAGTGAAGGCTCATATTCACTGGCATTGAAGTTGCTGGGATATGATCCTTCGCTGGGACTTACCATAGGGATTATACGGAGATTGCGAACATTTGTCTGGTCACTTATCGGTATATGTATACTGGTAATTGCCGGCTTTAAAAAAAATGATTGAGCACCCCTGTTTCAGAAATTACTTTATTTTTTTATCCATGCAATTTTTTATGGTTGACACTGCTCTCCATTGCATTGTTTTAATAATAACAAAATAAAAAACACTTGTTCAGGAAGGAGCATCTCATGTCAGTGGTATCACCTTTTGCACGTTTTTTTATAAAAAGGAAGCAGGCAAAGGCTTTCCCGCACAAAAAGGTTCTTGTACTTGAAGGAGGCGGGATGCGAGGCGTTTTTTTAACCGGTGTTTTACAGGCTTTTACCGATAGAAATTATTTCCCTTTCAAACTCATTATTGGCTCATCTGCAGGAGCCTTAACTGGCGTTGCCTATGCGGCACATCAAATTTATCTGGCACGCGATGCCTTTTTTGGTGTTTTGTTAACCGATAGTTTTATCAAAATTACCAATATTCTGCGGCCAGCAAAGCATATTTTAAATTTAGACTGGATGGTTTCGGCAGTGATAGAAGGTGATGATGCTTTAAATTGCAACTATTTACAGCATTCTATTCCAGTCATTATCACAGCAACAGAATATAATGATAACAACCCGCCAGGCACACTCTATCTTCATTCAAAAAAGGATGACCTCATACCATCATTGAAAGCCTCCGCTGCCATCCCGGTACTGTATCGAGGCTTTGTTGAGTATAAAACACATAAGCTATGTGATGGTGGCATGCTTGATCCCATTCCCTACAAAAAAGCTTTAGCTATGGGATATAAAGAAGAGGATATAGTGGTAGTATTGACTCGTAGCAAGGGATACCGTAAAAAAGAGGAATCATTCTGGATTAGATATATTGTTGAAAATTATTTTAAAGAGGCAAAATATCGCTATCTGGTACAGGCGCTGGAAAACCGTTACCTCATGTATAATACATTGCTTGATGAATTAGAGCATAAACACAAAAAAATAAGCATCATTTATCCACCAGATGATTTCACTGTAGACAGATTAACCCGCGACCATAAAAAAATTCTACAGGGATTTGAACAGGGTGTACAGGCAGGCAAAAATTTTTTACTATCGTCATCGTTGTAATACTATTATTGCTCCTGAACCTTTTTTACTTCCTCTTTAATTTGTTCAATACTTTGTTTATGTTTACCCTTTATTTCCTCATAACTTTTACGATATGCTTCTTTTACTGCCATTATTGCTTCATAATTTGCTTTTTGTTGCTGTAATACCCTATCCGCCTGTGATTTTATTTTATCAAAAGCATCATATATCTCTTGTTTCTTATCTTTATAATTTTGTAAAACAGTTTCAACTGCAGCACTTGCACAATCACCTAAAAAATAATCATCAGCAATCATTGCAGCTTTTTCTTCCACTTCCTGCATATCTTGTTCTATCTTATCTGAATAATTTTTTTTAATTGGCATCTTCTTTAATTTTGCAATTTCTGCTGATTGGGTTGAACTTCGTTCTTCAAGCGTCTGTAAATATTCTTCATAACTGTCAGCATACTTTTGCGGCTCTATTGTAAAATTTTTATCTTCAGTATTTTTCCATGCCTCCGGATTTTTGAGGTTTTCATCTGCTTCAGCTTTTTTTGCAATCTCAGCATTTGCCTGTTCGTCCCCCTGAATGGTGAGCGCCCCATATGGATTAATGAGTTCCAACGACCCTTCTTCCATATTAATTCTGGAATTTGAACTATCGCTAACAGCTACAAAAAACTCGGTACCTCTGATTGCACATACCGTTGTTGGAGTATATATCTTTTTTGATTCAGCTTTTTGCAATTTAGCAATCTTTGCCTTTACCACACCATTCACTACTGATATATTTTCTTCCTTTTCCTGTACGCGTGCAATTTTCACCTTTGCATTTTCAAAAATTTTTACTGCACTCCCATCAAGAAAAAGCAACTCAACAATGCTTGCCTTCTTTGTTATGATAGTATCTCCTGTATCTACATTCATACCAACGGTTGCTGTTAGTTGCTTACCATTGCGCTCTACAAATGCCTCGCCAACCACAAACGATACCTGTAAACCATACGCATTGTGTATCAGCAATAACACACACATCAATGGCATCATAAATATTGTAAAAACATTTATCATTTTTCTCATGGTATTCTCTCCAAAAATAAATTTATGTGACTATGTCATGCTGGATTCAGGTCTGTCACCATAACAGGCTCGTTTCAGTATCTCTTATTCAATAAAGATCCTGAATCAGTATTAAGGATCTATCCTTTGAACAGTTAGTACACTACAACATATCAATCGTTGCTAAAAACTCTATTGATCATATTCCACTACAATATGCATGCCACTATCACCATTGCAAAACATGGTGGTATCATTTAATTATTTACAATACTTTTCATAAAAAGTGCAATTTATTTATCGTGTTGCTACGGTTATAGTTAATACTATGGTTCATATTTCATCCCCAGCATTGTTACATCATCAACAAAGCGATCATAACCACAAAATTCTTGCACTCTTTTAAACAAAAATTCAATAAGTTCATTGATTTCCATTTTACTATGTTCATCAATTAACCGCTGAAACTGCTTTTCCCCTAATATTCTGTCAACCTTATCAGGGCATTCAAAGGCACCATCTGAAAAAAATAAAAGCTTATCACCAGCTAATAGTTTAACGCTTTTTGCGGTATACAACGATGTATCAAAAATGCCAACAAAAGGTCCAGTGGTTTCCAGACGTATAGCATCGCCATTGTTATGGATAACAATTGGTGCCGGCAAACCTGCATTAATATACTCAATGCGATGATTATCCAGATTAATATGTGCTAAAAATATAGCAGCATAATTGTAGCTCATTGTTTTTTGCGTCTGAATTAAAAACTGATTCATTTCATTCATGATTTCGGATGGAGATTTCTCATGGGTAACAATAGATGAAATCGCCGTTTTAACAATGGCAGAATATAACGCTGCAGGCACACCATGCCCGGAAACATCAGCAAAGATAAATGAAAAATGTTGGTCATCATGAATAATAAAATCAAAAAAATCGCCACTGATCTTTTCAACCGGTTTAAATTTTAAATAAAAAGAAAATCCTTTTATTTCAGGGAAAGAAATAGGGAATAAACACTGTTGAAGGTTACTTGCAATATCAAGTTCATTTTCAATCTGTACTGACCTTGCCTGCAACTGTGCATAGAGTTTTTCTAATTCATTGTTTTTTAATTTCAGCTCTCCCACAAGGTTAATATTTTCTTTTATGAGTTTATAACGTTCATATGCCCGTTTTACAGCCAGTGAAATCTGGTCATTTTTAAACGGTTTTAAAATAAAATCAAAAGCTCCTGCCTTGAGTGCAGAAATAGCTATTTCAATATCATTATAGGCTGTAATTATAATGATAGGAATACTTTCATTTATTTCATGTACCTTTTGTATAAATTCCAATCCATTGATGCCGGGTAAATTGACATCGGTAACTATCACATCAGCCTGCATTATCACATCACTTCGCAATGCATCCTCAGCAGTATAATAGTTATATACTCTATATTCATCATCAAGAATAAATTTTAAAACTTCATTAACCATTTCATCATCATCAATAATGACTACTTCAGGTTTTTCAACAGCATTCATTTAGTCAGCACCCTTGTACAGATAATTCATTGAACTGCTATAAAAACGAATTCCCACCCAGTTTGCAGGATGTTTGTACCGTTTATCCCGTATTACATAAACAAATGCATCTGCATAAGCAGTAAATAATGGTTTACTTTTAAGAGCAGTTAAAAATTCTCGTAAAAACAACAATCGGTTTACATCAATAACAGCGCAATTGAATGTAATAAATCCACCTATCCCTTTTTGCATCAATACCAATCCTGTATTATATGATTGCCCCTGCATGATAGTCAAATCAATTATTAAGCATCCTGGTTTTACCAGAGCATCGTCCATAACAAAATTTTTTTTATTATCACTATACCACAATGGCTTATCAGTAATTATTATACTTGATGAGATGGCAAATCCATAGTGAACCCCAGATTGTTTTACAGCAGCAATAATGCTATCCCGGTTACTATCGCCTATATTTATTGCAATAACCGAAGGGATAACCCGCGTGCTACCCATTGCCGCTACAAGAGAAGGCATAAAGGCTACCACACTTCCCGACTGATGGTACAGAATTGCTTCAAACGGTATTGCATCGGTATATACATCGGCAAAGATAATAACACGGCTGTATGGAGCACATTCTTTTATTACAGGTTTCATCTTTTCATCAATGTTATTTTCAATCCCCCCAACAGGCTGCAACAATCCAAGATTGTTATAGTACTCATAAACCAGATCCTTCACTTCACTGTAACAATTGCTCAATCGTACTGGCTGAATATAGGTCCGTGTAATAATCCACGCAAAGATATCATTTTCATTTTTTGCTGTATATAAAAGTGCTACATCCTTTGGCAATTTTTTTTGAATCGCTGTGATGGGGATTGCATTCCTTACCAGGTTGTCATACTGTTGCTTAAAATATTCATTATTACTCAGTACTGCTATGCCATATATCATCCTGTGTAATTCGGCATATTGCAAGGCATCTTTTTGATTGCCTCTGCTCATTGAATAGGATACCATGTAATTAAAAAGTTTATCCAGCAAATAGGGATAGTCGCTATAATAAAAACCTGCCATATCACTGCTGAGCGAAACAATGAACCTTGCAATAGCATTTTCAGCAGCTTTGAAAACGGATTCATCGGTTTTTTTGGCTATAGCCATCTTTTGAAGCTGAATGTTCATCAAAAAAAGATCATACAGCGATTTATCCCATGATATCATCCCGCTTTCATCAAGCAGTTTCCCTGCTTCTTTTGTTTTCCCCATAGCAATAACAGAATACAGGTAACGCATATACCACTGACGTTTTATTTGAAAAGGTAGATCATGGAATGCCGTGCACAGTGTATGCGCCTGCTTAAATTTTCCCGTTTTTTGATATGCAACGATGTGCTGTAAGACAAAAGTCCATGCTGGTTTGCCTTTTTGTGAAGGGATGCTTTCTATGAGTTGTATGGATCGTTGCGGCACACTTTTATTACAATTATCTGCAATCTTTATGGTATAAAACTGTATGTCAACCCACGGAGCATACTGCAATGCATTTTTGGTAGCCATAAGCATCTTGAGCCATGCCTCTTCATTTATATCAGCATGCAACACAATTTCATGTATTACAAACAAGGACAACGCATCGTAATCCATGCTGGTGAGGGTATCAACAGAGTATTTATTATTCTTTAATGAGTTTATGAGCATACCTGCGTTGGTCGCTATAGGGTAACTATCGATTGCATAGCCAAGCGAATAGACCAAACAAAGTTCACGCTGTGAAAGGATATAATCCGCTGTAAACTGTTGTAGCGCCTTTCCTGCCTTATCATCCTCTTTAAGGAGAGCAGCAAATTGTATATATAATAACCGTAATTGATTGAGTGGT
Organism: Spirochaetota bacterium; assembly: GCA_035420565.1. Lineage (GTDB taxonomy): Bacteria > Spirochaetota > UBA4802 > UBA4802 > UB4802 > UBA4802. The sequence goes on from DAOLVF010000046.1 coordinate 7,723, forward strand.
AACAGTGATTTTTCATGATTATCAAAGGTATCATATTCTGCAAGGGGTTGATTGCCATTCCATGCTTCAATAAGCGCAGCATACACCTCATTATCAAGAGTCCCCTGCAATGCCGCATTCCCTTTCAAAGCTTTTAAAGCTTCCTCCATGTGACCCTGTAGCAGATATGCATACACAAGGTATGACCGGGCAATTGAATCGTTATCTGCAATCAACTGTATTAATGCCACTGCATCATCTATTTTTCCTTGATAGAGCAGCACCTTGATCTTATGTATAGTATATTCATTATCATGCAGTCCTGTTTGTTTCCACCGCTCTAATGCCAGTAAAGCCTTTGTGTAATCCCCCTTACCAAGAGCATTATTGAACAATTGACTGCTGGATTTTGCAACAACCAGCGCATTGCTCTCCCTCTGCTTTATATCAGATGGAGTTTTACCCAATAGCAGTAATGGTGTATTGACTTCATGGAGAAGGTTAGCATCATCGCTGCTGATTGCTCTTACAATAGTTTCTACCCTGCCACCAGCATAATATCCAATAATAGTAGCCACATCAGCATAGAGTGCCGCGTCACTTAAAAGTAATAAATCGTTAAGCGATAGTCCCTGAATATTTTTAACAACAGCAGAACACTCTATAACAGTCGTAAAACAATACCGGGCTGTTACAGCATAGAGCTTGTTTTCAGAATCGACAATATACTCTGCTTCATGGATGTCGTTAATAACATTTGGTATACCTGACAATCGCATATCCGTTGCTATGGATGTCACTGGCAGCCATACTTTTTTTTCTACTTCAGGTGCCCGTGCCGCACATGGTATACATCCAAGCTTATACAACAGGGTAGTATCAAGCAATGGATGTATAGTCATAAACGAATCATTTAAAATGACATAGCCCCGGTTACCATAGTTTTGTAAAACAGCTTCAATATCAGCGGTTATAGTTTTTGCATTTATTTCATCAGATATTAATCTCCAATCAACCGTATTTTTATATGCTATCCAGCAATACAACTTTCCGTTATAGTCATAAAAATGCAACACAGGCACATCATACCGTGTCGCTCTATAAGCACCAACATAGGGTGCCATGAAATCTGTAGCATTTTTACGGAATGTATCTATCTTTTTATACTGCATGGATAGATTTTCCTTTATTGTATCAATGAGTTCCTTTTTTCCATCAGCTACTATCTTCTGCGTTAATGCCCTTTCAAGCTTATAAACAGTAAAACATGTTTTTTTGTAATGAGTAAAAAATTCATCATCACCTTTATTGTGAAAATCATTGAGCGTTGCTCCTGACATTGCTAAAGCAACAATCTGTTTGCGTTGCTGTGCAGTAAATGCCTCTCTGTATTTTCCTGCATTGAGCAAGTAATCCGTATACCTATCATAAAGATTATAGATAAAGCCTGCATATCGCGCATATAATTGAGGCAACAACTCAACACGCGATAAAACACCAGCTATAAGGCTGTCAGGATTTTCAATATGCTGCATTAAACTATTATAGCGATTAGCATAATCCCATACAGTAGCTTCTGCAAACCATACCAATTCTTTTGACTGTACAGCGTTTGCCTTGAATCGTGCGCTTATAATATCATCATAGCCTTCCTTAACCTTGCCGGTAGCAATATTGCATATACCTCTATTGATAAGTAATTTTATGACAAATTCCTGATGATATGGATCATTAGCGTTATAGTCAATTGCCTGTGATAATAGCGCTGATGCTTGTGAATATAAAGAAGCTGTTGCAGTGCTTTGTCCCAGGGATGACTGGTTATTGGCCATAATTGTTGCTTTTTGCATCAGCAACAGAGCATAAAGAGCATTAAATGATATGGTACTGCCTTCAACCTGTTTTGTTGCCTGCTGCGATAATTTTTCTATATCCTCAGGGACAGGCCTTTTTTTCTGGGCTTTCATAGTATTGATATAGTTATTGCTAAGTTGAGCATAAACACGTTCATACATGCTTGTTGTATAGTGCTCTATGGTGTCCAACGCTACATCAGTTTGGTGCAGAGCATCCTTTGCTCCATAACTGCCTGCAGTATAACAGTAAGCCCATTGCAGCATCATCCGGTATACCTTATCAACAGCAATGGATTCTTTCTGAGCTATTGCCAGCGCTTGTTCATAGTAGCGTACAGCATCAGCAATTTGTCCGGATTGAGCAGCGCAATAGCCGGCATTTTGCAGTGCAGAAAATGTAACATCAAGGAACAGGCTGCCTTTGCGATTACCTGCTAACTTTATAATTTTATCATACCGTGTCAGAGCATCGGTAAACCTGCCATTGCTTATATAAATCTCTGCAGTCATAGAATGAATAAGCAATTGCATTTCAAAAGATGAAAGCTCAGAAACAATTTTTCCTTCACCAATGATAATATCATCCTGATTTACAGTAAACACATATACAGGACCAAGTGTTACTATTTTTAATCCTATTTTGTATTGCTTTTCTTTTGTTAGTGATACATTTTTTTCAGCAAGTTCCAGATAAGTTAATGCTTCTTTATCGTTCCCCAGTTTACGGTAGCATTCAGCTATTGCTATATATAATCGTGAGTTACTTTCCTCATGATTATAGCGTGCCGCATGTATAACACATGTAGTATACCAGTCTATCGCCTTAGTATAATTCCCCTGCATCTGTTGAAATAAGGCAAAATATTTATATAATGTATAGAGCTGATCTTTTACTGAAAGCTCATTCTTCTGAGCTATCGCCTTATAAATAGTATATGCACGCTGCATTGCTGCATACGCACCGCTATAGTTTCCCTGTTGCCATAAACAATATCCATAATGGTAATAAAACTGTGCCTCTTCTTTTAATGAGGTAAATGCTTTTTGATAGCTGACAGCCTTGTTATAATGCGGCAGGGCTAAAGTATAATTTTTCAGCAGAAAATATATATTTGCCAGATTGGTATGTATATCCGCCTCTTTACGGGGTGTTATAATTTCATCGTTTGCCTCCAGAGCTTTCTCGTACAGTGGAATGCATTGTTCCCAGAGGTACTCACTAAAATATGAATCAATCAAACGCTTCTTAGAAGGGCAACACATCCGCAATTCATCAACATACTGATATACCCACCCTTTTAATATATACGCATCAACAAACCTATCATCAATAAACAAAGCCCAGTCAATGTGGTATAGTGCCTGTTTCAACATAGCAAGCTGTTTAACCAATTCACCTGATGTTCTTCCTTCCATTGCATGGGGTGACGAGCCAAGTGTCAGAGCTTCTTGCACATAGATATAGCCAAGTGCATAGATATGCGCCTTATCAAAATCCATACGCGCAACCGAAAGACGGTGACCCTGCCCGGAATATTCATCTTTAAGAGTATCCAGCATGGTATTCTGTAATGGAATACTGGCATTGATATATCCAATATGCGCTCCTGCAGCGTTTATGTTGTATACATCCTGATAGCGACGCCTTAGATAAAGCAATGTATTCATGGTAATGTAGCGTTTGTACAATTCACCGGACTCTTTATATTTTCCTTCCTCATACAGTTTTTGTCCGTTTGTTTCAAAGTACTCTGTCAGTTGCTCAATAATAGGACGGATATCCTGTTTCCACTGGACCTGAAAGTTATTAGTTGCAGCCTCATAGTAGCCAGCCCAATCATCACTCTTCTGTTTTTGTGCAAGCTCACCTGATTTTACATTGATTAGAAAATATGCGACATCCAATTTTTTTGTATTTGCAAGCCCCTGTTTTAAGTAGAGCCATGCCTCTTCATTTTGTCCCAGCTCATCAAGGCTTGTGGCAGCTATGTATTGAAAAATTGCCTTTGCAATAGGCAGGGTATACCGTTCAACAGCTTCCTTAGCACCTGCATACCGCTGTGCTGCCGGTAATTGTTTTGTAGCATTAATAACTTCCATCGTAATTTCATTTTTAAGATAGGTGTACGATGAGCCTAACACCACTATCCACTCTTCAGGTATAGTAAATCCCCCGTACAGCAACCGGCCAATCTTAAAGCGCACATACGCAAGCCTGGAATAGGTGGCATAGGTATCAACAATATCACGGTACGTCGTTAAAGCTCTCTGTGTAAAGCCCTGAGCTGCATACCTATCAGCTAATTCTTCAATGAAAAAAGGCGTTAGTTTTTCATTGTTTTCTAACTTCAACTCTTGTATATTTTTTTCAAGGTATGTTATTGTATTGTTTTCTTTTAATAGTATAAATTGCGCATACAATGATGCCGGCTTGCTTTTGGGCGATAGTTCCTGTAATATCTGTTTTGCAATTGTATAGTGTTCATCCCTTGAAAGCTCATACAGGGCCTTTGCAATAATCATCTGGGAATCAATATCCACCGCCTCTCTAAAAAAATAATATGTTGCAAACAAACATCGCTGATATCGTTCTATATCATCAAAATCTTCTTTATATTTCAGTGCCAGTTCATACTGTCTAAGTGCATTTTTTTGTTTTGGTATTATCCCCGTATGGGGAATCATTGCCATGTTTATGTGTTCACCTTCAACCACACTATACACAATAACCCCGTCAGCATATGGCACCCATCGTGGCGCAGTTGAATATTCATCAATCAATGTTAACGGATATTCTTCACCCGTTATTACATTGTAATAATACAGCATACCGTTATCACTGGCATCAACCACTCCATCACTGTTAGTATCATGCTCAACCCGTGTAAAATAGATATCATCATCTGTTTTTCCATAGCACGGTGATAGTTGCAGTGACGAATTATTGGTGAGCTTTTGTATAGCACCGGTTGCGATGGTTATCCGGTAAATGTTGGTTTCCTTCCCATCCTGTTTTGTAAAAAGAATCGCATTGCCATCATTTGAAAACCGTGGTTGCATGCCACTGGTTATCTTGCGAACTTTATTACCATCCCTGCTCATAATAAAAATACTTTCCTCACCTTCGCGCTCAGATGAAAAGGCAATCCATTTACCATCAGGCGAAAAGCATGGGCTGGCGTCTCGTATGGGGACTATAGCGCCGGTTGCTGTATCCTTTATTGTTGTAAGATTTTGTGCAGGTTGCTCGCCTTCTAATTTGCTCTGTGATAGTATCGTGTCTATACTTAATTTCATGAGCAAAATATCACCCTGGGGGTCGTCCCGTGTTGAAACAAATACACACCATTTACCATCAGGTGAAACATCAGGGGCAAAATCTTTTGCAGGGTGCACTGTTAAACGAAACGTTGTGATGTCATTCAGTGGTCTAAGATATATATCAAAATTATTGCGTTCTCTGTTTGATGCATAGATAAAGTACTTCCCATCAGTAGTAATAGTACCACTTACATTTACCGAACGCTCAAAGGTAAGAGGTATAGCTCTGCCAGTACCAAAACGATACTCTTTTGTTAAAACCTGTGAATAATCAAATGGCACATCACGCTGTGCAGTTGAAACACATCCAGCAAACGATAGCAAGAGTAACAGTACTATGAACAATAAACGCTTCATTTCTTCACCCAGCGGCCGTCATTGTTTTGTATCCAGTCACCTTTTTTAGCTTTTGCATGCTGCTCTTTTGCAAATTCAACTGCAAACTGTATGGCTTTTGCTTCACTGCTTCTGGCAGCACCAGAACTTTTAACAAAGATTACACTGCGGGCATTATTTTCCTGTTGTACAACGGTGCGTATTACATCAGCCTCTTGTAGTGACTGAAGCTTTTTTTCATCAACTATTGCAATATATCCATTATTCTGTTCGCCAATAAGCTCTTTATCCTTGTATAAACGTATTGTATCGCTGTTTAATTCTCTTATCTGGATGGCATTCAACAACTCATCATCAGCATTGACAACCGCTTTACGATTCCCTTTTGATGGGGTCATCACCGTTGATGTAACCCATGCGTCCTGTTCAAGCTCATGGTATTCTCCAATGAGCTGTCGCTCCAATGCGGTCTTTTCACCGGTAATATTGATTGCAGGGGGGTATATCTCAAGGCAACTTGGCATATCTTGAATGCAGCCTGAGGAAGTACATCCAGACATAACAATAACTATACAAACAATACACGCGAGTGCTATCGCCACCATGTTTTTTTTCATAATGATTCCTCCCGCACCTTGTTGAAAAACTCCATCACCGGAATGCGTTCATAGCGGACCCGTTCATTGTTAACCGTCACCAGTGCACCCAGTATTTTGCGCTTAAATACCACCGTTGGATATACAAGCCCCTTATCAATATAAAAATCAAAGCCAGCAATGATAAGCGAATTATCCACAGCAATTTGTGCCATGCCCAATTTTGATTTCCCCTTTTCTTCATTCAAGCCTTTGAACAATCGGTTGGCAAACTGTTCACCAACCTTGTAAATAGTAGCAGTACCTGAAATGTCAAGATTCTGACCGGTAGATAAATTCTTTCCCTGCATTATAGCATTCATGGATAACAAAGAGTCGTGATGTATTCGCAGGGAAGATGGATCATCCAGTTTTCCAATATCAATATCATTGACATTAAACGCAACTCTAAATCCCATATTCTCCGGTTTAAGATCTGCCAGATTAAAGAGTAACTCCTTTAATGTTACCGTTCCCCCCATTACTGTTGCCTGTACATTCTTTATTTCCAGTGTGTTGCGTTTACATCCAATATACCCTTTGCAACTACTCATATATTCAAATGCAATATTACGCGATGGATGTTTTGCTACAATCCTGCCTATAGAAACATTGACCTCGGGTTTAAACAGTGCAATGTTCATACTGTCGGCAACATCAAACGGTATCTCAAAGCTCTCCCCCATGGTATACATTATTGGGATATCAATATCAACAGGGCCTACATAAAGTTTATTGGGTTTACTTTCAATCTGTAGTTTCTTTGATACAATATTACCCTTTGCTGATAATTTCTGCACTGTTCCTTTGAGATGCATTGCAACTGCCAGTTGACCACTCAAAGAATAATCAGCAAATGCAACGGGCTTTGCAGGTGCAACAGTTAATCCCGTACTAACATCAATCATGATATCATTCCCCATGACAACATTGCCATGAGCCTGTATGGCCATATTTTTTTTGCTACTGGATAGCTCTAAAACAGAGATGGTAATTTTTTGCTGCTCAGGTTTATGAGCTATTGACGCTGTAAGTTTTAGATCATCAATGTCATAATCAGGTATTGCAAATATGGTAGCAAGCTCTATCGCATTTACTTTTTTAGAAGATTGCAACGTGGTGTTCAACGTAACACTAATCGGTTTTGTTATAGGACTTGATGATAGTGCTTGCTTCAGGTGAGCAGGCAATGTATGTGTTAATACCGGCATATTAATCATCAACGGATGTATGGCAATGCGCGCCTGTATAGTATCATGCAATGAAACGGTACCATCCATCTCGCACCGTATTGCTTCTTTTGCACTAGCAGCATCTCGGTGTACCATGACAAAACGATGTATTTGTACAAAACCCGTGTTGCGATTGTAATTGATATCACATACCAGATCTGCACTATTATCCTTTGATTTTTCACCAAGTGCATAATAAAAGTGCGGTATATGTATCCGTAGCGATCCTGTAACATAAGCGTTGCTCATAGCAACAGTGTAGGGTATGGTAAATGAAGGGACCGTTATTGAAAAATCCCCGGTAGCAACTGCTACATTTTCCCCGCTGATAGCACCCGTAACGGTGAAATTATTCCCCTTACCTGTTATCATAAGAGGAAATAGGGAGACAGTTCCATGAAAGTATGGGCTGGGCCCTATCAGCTTGCTGGTATAGGTATACAACTCGTGAAGCCTGATATTGCTATCAAGCATCGCAAAGGATATCTCAGGACTTTTGTTAACATGCAGTATACTGCCAGCAAACGAAACCCAGGTGGATTGATTAAATGTAATCATAAAGGTATTACAGCGAAGTACGTCAGTTGAAGGATTATAGATGATGTCATATTCAATTTTAGCATTTAACGGTGCTACATGTTTTTGAACAAAACGCAGCGGCGTAGTATACGTGCCACAGATGAAGTTGCTTGATAGTTGCTTTTGATCAGGGTTGTACGCAACATGAAATGAAAACAACAATGGTGGACCTGCCTTTACATCTTTTGATATAAATGAAAGCTGTAGTGTTTTTTGTGGATTTATCGCAATGTCCATTGTATCAAACAAGGCTAACGCCTTTACATTCAATGGTATGGATCTCATTGAAGGTGCATGTACTGTTATATATGATGAAAAATCATGACATCGTAGTTCATAGGTACTGCCATGTACGGTTATTGAAAGATTTTGTACTATGAAGTTAAAAAGAAATTCCACTGGAATTGGCAATGAAATTGCTTCCCCTGCTTCAACTTTTTGCTTTTCTTCTTTTTCTTCTTTTTCCTTTTTTTCAGAGGGTTTCAGCATCCTCTGAAAATTCCATACCCCT
>DAOLVF010000047.1:0-16053 GCA_035420565.1 Spirochaetota bacterium
AAAAAGTACGTCAGATAATGGGTAAGGATTTTGAACAAACTGAAGACTGGGAAGATGAGGTGTGATTATGGCAACCCAGAATGAATTGTTTGCTTCAACGATATTTTTAAAAGCTGCATTACCACTTACCAAAGTGATTCTGGAATACCGGCCAAAAATGGCTGCAAAGTATAAAGGGCTTAATGGTGTTGTTCAATTTATAGCTAAAGATGAAGCAGGTAATATTGGTGCTTTTTTGCAATTTAGTGATGGTGTACTGGATGTAAAATATGGTATACATGAACATCCTGACATTGTTTTTACCTTTAAAAGCGTAAAAGCAATGAATGACTTCTTTGCAGGTAAGCCAGCAGTGCCATCTATTAAGGGATTAACTAAATTAAAACTTTTGATAAAGTCAGTAAATTTACTGTTAGCGCTAAAGATTATTGGAAGAAAAACCCCTCCAAAGAAACCGGAAGATAGAGAGCTTATGGTAAGGTTATTGTTATATCTGTTACCGTTGGGTATCAGCCAGCTTAATAAAGCTGGATACCCGGATATAGCAAAATTTTGTCAAAAAAGCCCGGATAGAACTTTTGCATGGTCGGTGACGGGTACTGATATAGCTTCGTATTTGCGCATGAAGGCCGGAAATTCAAAATCAGGACGTGGTAGATACACACGCTCAAAACCATTTGTTGAATTTAAGTTTGATAGTATTGATGGTGCATTGGGAATCTTACTGCAAACAACGGATATGATGGAAGCTTCATTAAACCGTGTACTGGTCATTGAGGGTTCACCTGAATATGGTAAAGAAATTGGTTCATTCATGAATATAGTTGGTCAATTAGCATCGTAAGTGTTGCAATCAGGGGTAATGTGCCGCTGTTAATAGTAGGTTTTTGTTGAAGTTTATTTATATGAATTCCATACTATTTTTGAACACGGGGAGAGAGGGTATACGCTGTAGTTATGATTTTTGCAATGGCTTTAGCGTCATGACGTTACCTGATATCCTTCGTGCTTGCTCAGGATGTCTTGCTTAAAGCTGTCATTCCGGGCTTTATCCGGAATCTATTTACCTTATATTACCAGAGATCCTGAAATAAATTCATAATGATATTTGTGACACGTGGTATATATCCTAAAATAAAGATTAAAAAAATATATTTACAACATCAGGAGGAATAATCATGAAGATAAAATCATTAAGCCATGTCGGAATAACCGTAAGCAATTTTGAAAAAGCTGTAAAATGGTACTGGGAGATGTTTAAATTTCCATTGGTTGCTGAAGAAACAATGGATGTAAAGCAGGTTGAAGCCCTGTATAGCCTTTATGGTTTAAAAAATACAAAATTGCGTTTGGGATTTTTACGTGTTCCAGGCGGGGGAGTACTTGAGATATTTGAGTTTAGCCCAGCTATACCTGCCGATAAAGTTTGCTGGAATAAGATTGGCTTTACTCATATTACACTTGATGTGGGCAATGTAAAAAAATGGTATAAACGGCTAAAAGAAAAGGGTGCAACATTTTTATGTGAGCCACAAAAAACAGGTTCCAATGAGTGGGTTTTCATGAAGGATTTAGACGGCAACCTTATTGAGCTTATAGATTTAAAATTCAACTACATAGCGCTTCGCTATTTAGGAGCTATCGTTGCTCCACTATTGCGAAAATTGCAATTTGGGAAGTATTACAAGTAGTGATCATCCCTATACCCGGCGTGGAGAACGTTTTGAGCCTTAGCAAAATTTTCATCATAATAGTATGCTCTGAACCCATATTTTTTGCAGATATCGCTGTTTTTGCTGCGAACGCAGAGAATTAAGGCTCTGTCCCCAATTTCTTTCTCATTTTTTCATGTGTAATCCAATTTTCAACGTGATATGTATAGAACATATGCTCTGACCCCATTATTTCCTGTACAATGCAAGATATGCATTGTTAGATGTTTGTTGCTGATTATTTGTATGATATTATGGGTTATATAAATAATTTATAATGTTTCGTCTCACAAAAAGGAAGAGATGTAGATTTTAGCATATGTATAATTAATCAAAGATTGAACTCCTCCATACAATTCCCCCCTTTCGTTCAAAGGGGGGATAAGGGGGGTTATTAATGCTCTGACCCCTTATACTTAGTCCCCTTATACTTAGTGTTTTTTCAAAAAAAATCACAAAAAGTATCAAAAAATACACCATTTCTTTTTAATATTTTTCATCTCCGGCGTTATGTATAGTAGGGATGTACATTATAATAAAAACACGGAGGAATACCCATGGCACGGAAATTGCGCCTACAACTGCCCGAGCACACCTACCACATCATGAGCCGCTGTATCGAGTGGCGTGATATGATGCAGGAGGAGTACTTTAAAGCCTGTTTTGTCGACATATTGAACAGAACAAAACAAAAATATGACTTTAAGCTGATAGCGTACTGCATCATGGACAATCACGTCCATATTGTCATCCACACAACCAGCACAGGAGCGCCCATAGCACGCATTGTGCAGTATATTAAGGCACGGTTTGCCGAGATGTATAATAAAATAACCGGCAGGACCGGGCCATTCTGGAATGAGCGCTATAAGGATATCATTGTACAGTTTGCCCATGATGCGTTTCATTATTTGTTGTGGTTGTTGTGGTACATAGCGTTCAATCCAGTACGGAAGCGCAAATGCGATAGTCCTGTCAAGTATCGCTACAGCAGCATACAATCCTATGTACAGGAGGGTGCTGATGTTGGTGTACCGATAGACCATCATGAGTACTTTCTGCAGCTGGGAGACAGTTTCAGCGAACGGGTGAAGCGGTTTTTGCAGTATGAGGAGGCGTACCGCAAGCGTTATTCTATTGCACAGTGGGTATAAAAAAGGGGTCAGAGCTAAAGAAAAGGAATTTATAAATTACTGTCACTATTTATAAAAATTATATTTTTTTATTGATTATTTATGCTATTTATGTATACTATCCAGAATAAACAAAATTATGTATGTGTAAATAAATAGTACTGTAATATACTATCAATTTACTATGTGACAGGGTTTGGCTATGAATAATAATAAATCTATTTTTTTAGGTATTGATGCTGGCTCTACGGCGCTTTCCATTGTTGCTATTGACAGCGGAAAAAATATCGTTGATACAGTGTATACATTTCATCATGGAAAAATTCATGAAGCAATTGCAAACTATTGTGCCCAATTTGGTAAAACCGATGTTTGTGGTATAGGTTTTACTTCTTCGGCAGCTGCTATAACGGGAGGTCACGAGGTTAATAGCATTGTTGCATACGTTACAGCTATTAAACATACTTTGCCGCAGATACGTAGCTGTGTTATTGTTGGTGGTGAAAAGTTTGGTGTTATTGAGTTTGATGACAAAGGCAATTATTCACAGTATCGTGGCAATACAAGCTGTGCAGCAGGAACCGGAGGATTTTTAGATCAACAGGCTCGAAGATTGCAGCTTGATGGTTCACATGAATTGTCTGCCATGGCTTTAAAAAATGACGGTGATATCCCTAAGATTGCATCGCGGTGTGCCGTATTTGCCAAGACCGACCTTATTCATGTACAACAGGAAGGATATGATATCACCGAAATATGTGATGGACTATGTTATGGTGTTGCGCGCAATATTGCTGATACCCTGTTTGCATCGCATACACCTGCGCAGCCGGTTGCCATCGTGGGTGGCGTGTCGTTAAACAGTGCAGTTGTTAAACACCTTGAATCGATTGTAGGTGTAAGGTTCCATGTACCGGAACTATCGCACATATATGGCGCTTTTGGTGCTGCATTATATGTGGCAAATAATACTTTACAAAATGCGGTTGAATTTACCTTCAATACAACATTAAAAAATAAGCTGTATCATTTCCCACCATTAGCAATCACAATGAGCAATTATCCCACATTTAACGGGATTGAATCGTTTGTGCATACATCCCTGCATGATGTTGAGGTGGATATCTATAAACCTATGAATGGCTTCGTTGAAACATTTATTGGCATTGATATTGGGTCCACCAGCACAAAGATGGCACTGATTGATAAACAGGGGACTATGCTGGCAGGTTTTTATACGCGTACTGCGGGAAAACCGCTTGAGGCGGTGCAATCAATTTTTGAAGCGTGTGATGTATATGCTGCAAAACATGGTATAAGCATTTTTGTTAAAGGGGCGGCAACAACAGGTTCGGGACGAAAGTTCATTGGAACACTCATTGGGGCAGATTGTATCCTTGATGAGATTACTGCACATGCAAAGGCAGCATGCACATTGCAGCCCGATGTTGATACAATCATTGAGATTGGCGGACAGGATTCAAAGTTTACCATGATAAAAAATGGCAATGTTATTTTTTCGCAGATGAATAATGTGTGTGCGGCTGGCACTGGCAGTTTCATTGAGGAGCAGGCATACAAGCTGGGATGTAACCTTGCTGAATATGCTACCAGAGCGCTAAATAAACAGTCGCCGCTTTCCAGTGACCGCTGCACAGTATTTATGGAGCGGGATATCAATTATTGCATGAGTCAGGGTTATGATACAGATGAGCTGTTAGCGGCGGTATTGCATTCAGTGGTGGAAAATTATCTTTCTAAAGTTTCCGGCGAGGCTAAGATTGGCAATGTTATCTGTTTTCAGGGAGCAACTGCAAAAAATAAAGCGCTGGTTGCTGCTTTTGAACAAAAGCTGCAAAAGCCTTTGCACGTTTCACAGTACTGTCATCTGACCGGTGCGCTTGGTTGTGCGTTAGAGGTAATGGAATTGGATATTACACAATCAAGTTTTAGAGGTATAGGGCTGTATAAAAAATCAATTCCGGTAAAAAGTGAAATTTGCAATCTGTGTACCAACCATTGCAAGTTAAAAGTTGCTGATGTTGATGGCGAGGTTGTTGCGTATGGATTTTTATGCGGTCGCGATTATCATTACAAAAAGTATGTCAGTAAAACAAAGGGTATCTTTGATTTTAGCAAGGAACGCAATAAGATTGTTACATTATCTTCAAATGAAGATACTGCACAGGTGGGTATTCCGTATGCATTGCACCTTGTTGATGAAATGGATTTATGGATAGACTTTTTTAAACGGTTGAATGTTACGGTTATTACCAGCAGTGGATGTGATGACCCGGTAACTATCGGCAAAAGGATTGCACAGGCTGAATTTTGCGCACCAATTGCTGCATACCATGGACATGTGACATATCTGGCAGATAGATGTAATTATATATTTACGCCTTTTTATTTAGAAAAAGATGCTCCTTCCCATTCAAGGAGACAGTATTGCTACTATACACAGTTTGCGCCATCATTGACCTCGTTAATACCATCGGTTAGCAAAAAAGTTATCATGCCTATACTTAACTATGAAATACAACCATTGAACAGCAGACGATTGCTATACAAAGCCTGCAAACAGATGGGAATTAATGCTAACTCTATTGAAGTTATGATGGCATTTGAACAGGCACAGAATACCCATAAAGAAAATCAGAAAAAATTGATGAAAAGTGGAAAACATGCCATTGAAACCAGAAAAGACATTGCAGTTGTATTGCTTGGCAGGCCATATAATTGTATCCCCGATTCCATGAATAAAAATATACCGTCATTGTTTGTTAATTTAGGCATTCCCGTCCTCTATCAGGATATGATACAGTATAACGATGATGATAGCCATGCAATTGATGAACTGCTCAAAGCATTTCACTGGCACTATGCTGCCAGGATTTTGCAGATAGCTCATGGTATAGCAAAATCTGATGGATTATATCCAGTATTGCTGACATCATTTAAATGCGCCCCCGATTCATTTGTTATGGAGTACTTCAAGCGCATTCTTGATGAGGCGGGCAAACCGTATCTTATATTGCAGCTTGATGAGCATGATTCAACGGTGGGATATGAAACGCGCATTGAAGCTGCTGTCAGGTCATTTAAAAATCATTATACGAAAAGGCTGGTAAAAACAACTGCTATTCCGGTAGTTCCTTCAGTTACCCGTGAAACACTCAAAGGTAAAACGGTACTGTTGCCAAACTGGGATACAATGGCATCCCGATTGCTGAAAGCAAATCTTATGAGTGAAGGGATTGACGCGCACATACTGTTTGAAGATGAAGCCACAATAGCAAAGGGAACGCGTACCAATACAGGACAGTGTTTACCGTTAACCATCATAGCATTTGAGTGCATTGATTATATTCAAAAAAATAAACTTAATACTGCAAACACTATCTTGTGGATGATGGATTCAGAAATTTCATGTAATATCCGTATGTACCCTTATTACATCAAGAGTATCTTTGACAGCTATGGTAAGGGATTTGAAAAAGTAAAAGTATTTGTGGGCGATATCTCATTTAAAGAGGTTTCCATTAAGGCAGCACTATACACATACTTTGCATTTATGTTCAGCGGGTTGCTCCGCCGTGCAGGATGCAGGTACCGTCCGTATGAAGTTATACAGGGTGCTACCAATTATGCCATTGAACAAACTATGCACGATTTTGAAAAAGCATTCATGGATAGGGCGGAGTGGACTGATGCTCTGTCGGGTATGGTTGCTCGTTTTAATGCCATTAAAATTAAAAAAACGAACAAACCAAAAGTTGCGCTATTTGGCGATCTCTATGTTCGTGATAATGATGTTATGAATCAAAACCTTATACAATTTATAGAACAGCATGGCGGCGAGGTAATAACCACTCCCTATAACTATTATGCAAAGATGATAGCCAACCCCTATTTTAAAAAATGGTTCAGGGAAGGGAAATATGGGGAGATAGTTACTGGTAAAACGTTGCTTACAACAGTTGAGCTTATAGAGCAAAAGTATTACTCATATTTCCAAAAGCTGTTAAATGAGCCCGAGCCGGTGTATACTGTAAATTTTGAGAAGGTGCTGCAGCAGTTTGGCGTAACCATGTATCATACCGGCGAATCATTTGACAATTTAATAAAGATATTTGCATTATTGCATCACTATCCTGATATCTCACTGTTTGTGCAAACAAGCCCGGCATTTTGCTGCCCGGCGCTGGTTACTGAAGCAATGGCAAAACGTATTTATGAAGTTACCGGAGTTCCCATCGTCAGTATTACTTACGACGGTACCGAAAGTTTTAAAAATGATGTTGTGGTTCCGTATTTAACGTTATTACGGAATAAAACACCACAGCAAGAAATGAAGCAAAAGCTGTCTTAGATAAACGTATTAGTGAAACAATAACCATTTCCATAGTGGAATAACAGAAATGGTCGTGTTGTCTATAGTGCAGGTTTGTTCATCATCCATAGTTATAATGATTAAATTGTGTGGATTAAGTTCTTTTTTTGCAGATAGCAGTGCACGAATTTCTCTATCTTTTACAACAGGATTTTCTATGGTGGCAGTTACCTGAATTGAATCAGTAATAGTATACCCCTGTCGTATTATATAATCAACTTCTAATCCATTTTTTGATTTCCAGTAAAAGATATCTTTATAACCACGTATGAGATGATTGAAAAGAATATTTTCAATACTATGACCAATATTTTGTGAATATTTAAAGCCAATAGCATTATATAATCCTATATCTGCGATATAGAGCTTTGATGGATTATATATTTGCCTTTTTACTGAGTAATCAAAAAGATTAATGAAATAAAATAAATACACATCTTCAAAATATTGTAAATATTTCTTAACTGAAGTTATGCTTTTAATTTTTAAAAACTTTTTTATGGCATTAAAACTCTGAATGGTAGCAATGTTTGATATACAATAAAGTGCAAGTTCCCTTATTTCTTTACTATTTCTAATTTTATGTCTGGCAATAATATCACTGTATAGTATATCTCTGAAATAATTTTCTAATAGTATGGTGCTACCTGTTTTAGCAGCCTCAGGAAAACCTCCAATTTGCATATATTCGTGGAGCAGATGCTTGATAGTAGCGCGGGTTTCTGTTATATATACATCATTATCGTTAATATGTACATTTTTACATTTCAGGAATTCTTTGAAGGAAAAAGGGTAATTTACTATTTGTATATTTCTTCCCGTCAATGTTGTAGAAATATCGGATGATAAAAGTGAAGTATTTGAACCAGTTATAAAAAATTTACAATCTTCATTTTCATACATTCGGTTAACCCATCGTTCCCAGCCAGGAATACTTTGAATTTCATCAATAAAAAAATACTTTTTGCCGATAGGGTTTTCCAGTTCTAAATATAATTCATATAATACTGAAAAATCTGATAGAGTAAAATCAACACATCGTTCATCTTCAAAATTAAAATAGAACAAATTATGTATTGGTACATTATATTGTTTCATTAAATCTTTAGCTAGAAGTAATAGCAATGTTGATTTCCCAGACCTGCGTATACCCGTTATAAAAAGTATTTCTTTGGTATTCAAAAGAGGAGCAACTGTATATTGAATTTCGCGGGGGATGTATTCACCTATGTCAATTTTAGAGAAAAACCTCTTTTTATTTTCCAGTAATAATTCATGTAGTTTAGTTTTTTCCATTGATATATATTTGAAATGTTATATTTGATAGTATATATTACATTAGAAATGTAATAATATTGAATAAAATTGTCAAGTATTTTTCATGTAATGGCATGAATGCATGCCTGTTACATTGTTTATAGAATCAATTAATTCTATGTCGTTTTTAATACACTGATTATGAGAGCAGCAAGCGTATTGACTGCAACCAGCGTATAACCCGTTGGTAAATCCAGTATATACGAAATACCTATGGAAATCAGGTTAATGACTATGCCAGCAATCCATGCAGTAATAAGAATATGCCTTAGTTTCAATGATAATGCAATCATTACAGGTGAAAGAAGCAATGCAAATACTACCAGCACTCCGGCCAATTTAACAGAGCTGGTTACTGTAATGGCAAATAATGTAAAAAAAAGGAGATCGCGAAATTTTGTAGCAACACCCCTATACACGAAATTTTTAGTTTAGATTTGTGATAATGGTTATATATTAACCATTGACAGGAGGGGAGCGGGAGGCTACAGGATTGGCAATCAATAAAATGGGGAAGTTTTTGATGATACAATGTACATTAGTATATACTGAAAGATACTCAAATGCTGTTTGATCAATGGCGTCAAATGAATCAACCTGCTGGTATATGCAAACCGGGCAATTATGATGAGCGGAGGTATGAAAATGGACAGTACTGGCAAAGCTGCTGTATGATAACAAAAGAGTAATAAAAAGAATAAATGGATAGCTTGAAATTTTCATTTTCATGCTATTAACTATACTACAGGGTGATACTAATTTCAAAAAAATAATACTTTAGCTTATCCATCAGGTAAAATGCCGCGTTGCTTTGCCATTTGCATCATCTGCTCACCACTTGTTTTTGGTGGTATTCGTTTGTTGTCTTTTAATACAAGGTGTATGGCATCAGCAGGGCACTCTGAAACGCATAATCCGCATCCAATACATCTATCCTTATTAACGTATGCAAAATCGTTCATTTCAATTGCATCCATCTGACATATATCAGCACAACTTCCGCATGATGTACAGTTGTCATTTACTTCTGCAAAATAGTTTGAAAACACCATCTCGGCAGGTTTAGGAAATCGCTTTATAGATAATAACACCGCACAGCAATCGCCACAGCAACTGCACATACCTGCAGGGTTTTGTGCAGTGCCTGGCTGAGTTACCATGCCCTGTTTTTGTGCATTTTTTACGATAGCTATCGCCTCATCGGCACTTATCTTTCGTCCCAGATTATTTTCAATATAGTATTCAGCCATTGAACCAAACATAAGGCATGTTTCCATGGGTTTGTCGCATCCTTTCCCGAGGGTCTTTTTTTCTTTACGACATATACAATCAGCAACCGCTATACCATTAGCTTGCTGTATGATTGCAACAGCATCTTCAAAGGGTGCAACAGTGCTTTTTGATTCTATGGATTCATTTACCGGAATCGGATGCAAAAACATATTGGCATTTGTTGCAATTGCTTTTGCAAGTCCATCATCATAGTATTGTTCCAGTAATTCGGCAAGGTCTTTGGGTAATCGCTTTACCTGAAATTCAAAGATGCCGTGTATAAAGGGGATAGCGCCATATTTTGCAACTCCATCCTTTGTTTTTTTAAAAAGAAGCCCCCGCTTGACCATGTCCTCTAAATGGTTTTGTATTTCCTGTACAGGTTTTCCCATACGTGCAGCTATGCTTTCAGCAGGTTCAAGCATGGGCGATAGTTCCATGAAAAGTTTTGCATCGTCTTCAGAAAAAAGCTTTTTTAATATAGTAATTTCTATCTTTGATTGAGTTTCGGGAAATCCAAGCGAGTACATATCAAGACGTTTTTGCAGTGCAGAGTAGATATCACTCATAACAACCTCCGTTTGTCATGTATTGTCATGTAATGGAAACATTAAATTGGGGACATTCAAATAACGCTGTTATGTTCGTCAAATATATTTTTTTTGATTCCAAAAGTTTTGTTGTTATATTGGATGTTTAAATATTTATATTAGATATACATATTTTTAAAACAATTTATTGTTTTTATAACAACGGCTTTTTTAAGGACATGTTATGGTAATATTGATTTTGAATACAATGTAATATATTTGTCTCATTTAAAACCTTTATAACAACAAAACTGCCGCCTGTATAACCATCTTCAATTCTAAAGGGATTTTCATCATCAAAAAGTGTTTGTTTAAATTGAAAGTTAGAATAGCCCGCGTTAGTCATAAGATTAACGATTTCAGAAGTTGAAAAAAAGGTTGCATCCTTGAATTTGTAGCTGTATTTTGCCTTCATCATCCTTTGTTAATTCACATATTGAAGGCATTAAACCGTTTAAACGTTCATCCATGGAGCGGAGTGCCTTAAAATCAGCTATCGTAATAAAATCATACAGCAGCTTATATTGATTTTCAAGCTCAGATGTAACATTATCTGAATTAAGAATTAATACAGATAGTTTATGTAACTGATTTTTTGCTGCCGCTTCAATACAATGACCATTTAAATAAAGTGTAATACTTACGGTACTCATAATGAACTTATATCAATGATCACAAACATTAGCACCAACTTTTAGTTTCCCTGCTAAATAATCGTTTACAATGGCATCAGGGTCAGTACCTTCAATACCTATGACAACATGTACATGTTGTTCTTCAAATAATGACATGGCTCTTTGTCCAATGCCACCTGCTAAAATACATGTAGCTCCCTTTTCAGAAAGCCATCGTGGAAGAAGACCTGGTTGGTGAGGCGGTGCAGGAATTTCTTCTTTTTTCACAATAGATTTAGTATTTTCATCAATATCATACATTGCAAATTTATCGCAATGTCCAAAATGTAATGAAAAAATATTGTCCTGTGTTAACGGTACAGCTATTCGCATATGCATTTCTCCTTTTATACAGTTATTGATTGCAGTAAACTGCTGATTATTTCTTCAAAATGCTTTTGAGATGCGGTAGCATTACTGTTTGCTGACTGTGCAAATGGCCTGCCGGCATCACTGTTTTCCACAATAAGAGGATCAATAGGGATGCTCCCTAAAAAGGGTACTCCCATCTCCTGTGAAATTTCACTGCCGCCACTTTTCCTGAATATGAATGTTTCTTTTCCACAATGGGGGCATACAAATCCGCTCATATTTTCCACAACACCTAATACCGGTATATTAAGCTTATGACAAAAGGTAATTGATTTTTTTACATCGATGGTTGAAACATTTTGTGGTGTTGTGACTATGACAGCACCAGTAGGATTTTTAACAAGCTGTGCAACAGATAATGGTTCATCACCGGTTCCCGGAGGGGAATCAATAATAAGGAAATCAAGTTCATCCCATTCAACATCAGATAAAAATTGTTTTATTAAATTGTATTTTAATGGTCCTCGCCATATAACAGCTTCTTTATTGTCGGGTAGCATAAAACCTGCTGATATAACTTTAAGATAGTCATTATATTGTATAGGGATAATTGTATTATGGTTTGTTGCCTGCAAACCCAATTTTTCTATGCCCAGAAGTGTTGGAACACTTGGGCCATGAATATCAATATCAAGCAAACCCGTTTTTAATTTTCGCGATGCAAGCGCTACGGCACAGTTTGTTGCAATAGTACTTTTCCCAACTCCACCTTTACCAGATAAAACCAGAATGGTGTGCTTAATCTTGTTCAGGTTTTCCTCTAATTTCAACTCTTCATCAACTTCAATAGCCTGTTTATCATTCATACCCGGTTTCACCGCATTGGATTTTGAATTTTTATTATTACCAAACATCATAACCTCCTGCAATCATGTTATTTAACCAATTTTTTATACGGCCAGCATACAATTCCACCATCTAAAAATTTTACATTTCTAAAACCAGCACCTTCAAGAATTCTTTGTGCCTCATATCCTCGTAATGATATTTTACAAAAAGTTATTATTTCTTTTGATTTATCAAGCTGATGCAGGGATTCTCGCAATTTACCTAATGGAATTAGTTTTACCCGGACATCATCAATTCTAATCTCTTCATATTCCTGAGGTGAACGAACATCAAGTAAAATAAAATCTTCATTATTGCCCATTTTCTTTTTAACTTCAACTGGTGAAATGGATTTAGTAATGCCATCTAACTTATTTAGTGCTATGTATGCAGTCATAATAATATTATCTATTGCAGGAGAAAATGGAGGTGCGTAAGCTAAATCGTAATTTGCTATGTCATCTATGGTTGCCTTATTTGTTATTGTTGTAATAACCACTTCAATGCGTTTAGCAACATCACCGGGTCCAACTATTTGAGCACCAAGCAATGTACGGCTTTTTTTATCAACAATTAACTTAATAATAATTAATTTTGCATCGGGATAAAAATGTGCTTTATCCTGTGAAGGATTAAGTACTGTAATAAAATCATAACCTCCATCTCTGGCTTGTTCCTCAGAAAGTCCGGTGCGGGCAACATTCATGGTAAATACCTTGCAAATAGCCGTACCCAATACACCTTTAAACGTTGATTCTTTTCCACAAATATTGTTTGCAATAACTCTCCCATGTTTATTGGCTGTTGAACCCATAGGAGCATAGATTGGTTTCCCTGAAACCAAATGTATATTCTCAACACAATCACCACCAGCGTAAATATCAGGATCAGATGTACATAAAAATTCATTAACAGCAATGGCACCTGTTGTACCTATAGTAATGCCAGCTTGTTTTGCTAAGGTTATATTTGGTTTTGTACCAATGGCAATCAATACCAAATCCGAGGGCACTTCCGTTTTATTTGTTTTTACGCTTCTTACATTACCCTGATCATCGCCCTTAATTTCTACTACTGCATCGTTAAGTAATACAGTAACATTATTGGCTTGTAATTCGTTATGAACGTGATAGGCCATTTCAGGATCAAGAAGTGCAGGGAGTACCCTATCCATTTTTTCAATAATGGTTACGTTCATCCCCTGTTTAACAAAAGATTCGCAAACTTCAATTCCTATCAACCCTCCTCCAATGATAACGGCATTTTTGCCTTTTAAATTTTTTTCCTCATCATGAATTTTTCGTGCATCGTCAATAGTTGAAAGGAAATGTACTCCTTTTAAATCAATACCTTTAATTTGGGGTATAAATGGTGTGCCCCCCACGGCTAACACTAATTTGTCATATTCAATATCTATGGATTTACCTGATAGCGTATGTACCGCTTTTATTGTTTTTTTGTTTCGGTCAATTGATTCAACCAGCGTTTGATTCAAAACGGTAATATCTTTCGTCATTTTAAAAAAATGAGTATCCCTCACAACCCCTGCTGCTGTGCTCATCAGTTCTTTATAATCATGCACCTCGCCTGAAAGATAAAAAGGCAATCCGCACCCGGCATACGATAAAAGTTCGCCTTTTTCAATGATTGTTACCTCTGCATCAGGAAGCAGTCGCTTAATTCGTGAAGCTGTTTTTGGTCCGCAGGCAACTCCACCAACAATAACAACTCTTAATTTTTTTCCCAGCATTATATAAACTCCTTTTAGTATTTAATGTACCTGTTAGGGTGTTGATATTCCTTTTTTTATGAAAACAATTTTACCTGTAAAGAATCCCATATCTCCTGAATAGCTTGTGAAGCATTGCCCTTAGAAAATTCAACAATTGTTTTACCTGCTATCTGTGCCTTCACAAAATCAGTATCAAGCGGAATTTTACCAATTACTTTTACTGAATATTTATTGCACAACAATATAATTTCATCAGTATTTTTTATTGATATATCGTACTTATTTATACTAATTTTATCTTCTTTATGGATCAGATTACTATATTATATAGAAATAAAGGATAGATTGCCCTGTGAAAAAAGAACACTTTAGAATGCAAATAGTGTATAATTTAATTTTCTGGAAGGATTTTACCATATACTTCATCTACAAGGTTTCGTATAAGAATATCGCATTAAATTAATAATGTAACTATAAAATATAATGATCGTATGAAAAAAATGTATGAGTTAATGAGTTAATGAGTTAATGAGTTAATGAAATAATAACCATACAAATAGTTAAATCTCCAGATTAATCGCAAATTTTTGTTTTTTTATTCAGCAATGCCATTTTCATTATAGTCATTAAAATCGTCTGGAGAAATACTATCGTTATTATAGCTATCATCTGATTCTTCGGTATTATCATTCATATTGTTACTTTTATCTGAATTATCAATGGATTCATCGTCTTGCTGCTGTTCAGTGTCTTTATTCTGTAACGATTCTTCGCGTTTTTGCTGCTCCTGTTTGTGCTTTACATATAATTTGTTGAGTTTTGCAGTGATGTCTTTGTCATCGATAGTATTATTAGACGATATAATGATTGCGCATAGATTTTGCAATATCAATGATGCCGGTACTTCAATAAAATATTGCTGACCCACCTTGTAAGGATTAAGATACATAGTTTTTGGCGATTCGTTGTACGTTATAAGGTGCACATGTTTTGGTTTGAGCGAGCCGGCTACAATAATTTTGTAATTGATAGAAGAAAAAACAGCATCGGTTAAACCAGAAGACAATTCTTCATCTTTTTTATTTGCTTGAAATTCATTATTGTCATATATCAAAATATATTGATTTTTATTATCCTTATACGGGATGATTGTATTAAGATTATTATCTGTTGCAGAGTCTTTATAATATTTCAATTGATTTTCTTTGATCGTTGCAGTTAATTCAAATCCCTTTTTAAAATCTGTTGAAATCTGCGTAAAGGCAAAATTGACACCCTGATAAAGTTTTGTGATATTATTTTTAGTAAAAGTATCATCCAATTCTTTATTGTTTACCATGCCGGTTATTACTCTGAATTGAATAAA
This sequence comes from Spirochaetota bacterium, assembly GCA_035420565.1. Lineage (GTDB taxonomy): Bacteria > Spirochaetota > UBA4802 > UBA4802 > UB4802 > UBA4802. The sequence continues at coordinate 15,390 of DAOLVF010000047.1, forward strand.
TACTGTTTTGTCGTTACGAGGCTCAATGTAATGTATCACATCAAAGCATGCAACGGTGCACAGCATTATGGCAGTTAAAAGCAAATAAATAAATTTTTTCATATATTCACCAGTTTTTATAAAATTGTAACGCTTGTAGATACAATGAAGCAGTATAATTTTTAATAACACTAACCTGACTGCATGTCAACAAATTATATTCTTCTTAAGAAATAAGCCTTTCATGGACAACGCAAAAAAAGGTGCATTGGTTATATTGGCACCATGCTGGATGAGGCAGTTTTAAAAATAATACAAATATTTTTGTGATAGGGCATGCTCATCATTCAGCAGTGCGGTCAGCAGTTGTTGAATCTGTGCTGTCATGGTGCCTGGTGCAGGTGTAAACGCAATATCATCAATCGATGCAATAGGCAGTATGTTGTCAATGCTTCCCGAAAAGAATGCTTCGGTATAATGTTTCATATCATTTACATGGATATCGCATTCCTCATAATTAAACTTTTCATATCGCAGCATGTCAAGAATAATCATCCGCGTAATCCCCGGCATTATGGACTGCAGGGTAGGTGTATGGATACTATCGCCCATAACAAAAAAAATATTAGACGTTGCAGCTTCAGCAATGTTGCCGCCGGTATCAACTAAAATAGCATCAGTAAAT
>DAOLVF010000048.1:0-15708 GCA_035420565.1 Spirochaetota bacterium
ACTTCAGGGTATGCAACCACTCAATCATACGTTGCAATGCTTTCAAGCGATGAGGCAATCAAACAGCATAGCATCATTAATGTATCTCATTTTGGCGATAGCTCCTTTGAAGGGATCTGGCATTTTGACAGGGTATTGCAGCATAAACCAGATGTGCTGATTATTCATTTTGGCATGGACGACATGTACCGCCCGGTATATAGGTCTGAATTTAAAGAGAATTTAGTCAGGATGGTACAAAAGGCGCGTGAATCATACATCAAGCATATTATTATGCCAACGCTGCATCTTGTCCCAAATCAGTATGATATGGACGCTGTCAACGTCTTTACCCGAACGGTGCGTGAAGTAGCATTGGATTTACATTGTCATTTAGCTACTGTGCACATTGAATGGATGAATTATCTGTATGAGAATAATGATACTCTGGAATCGCTGCTTACCCATGATTATCGCTACCCTAATGAAAAAGGACATCTCTTAATAGCAGAAGCCATAAAAAAGAGATTGATACCACTCCTCAAATAAATATTCTTCTCACTTGCAATAATGAAGAAATGTATGCGCAGGCAATTTCGCAGATTGCCTGCGCGCTATTTATTACAGTATGTTACTATAAATCTTTTTAATTTGCGTTTCAGCTTCTTTCTCCATCCTTTGAAGCAATTCAGCACATGATGGTATATCATCAATGAGCCCTATGGATTGCCCTACCATTAATGGTGCAGCATTTACATCGCCATTGTTCCATGCCTTGCTCATCCGTTCGCCTGAAATAAGCGGGAAAAGCTCTTCAAAGCCGCCACCGCGCTGTTCAATATCCAGTATTTTATTGACCACATCATTCTTTAAAGCACGTCCCTGAAGATGTAAGCTCTTCATAATTAAGGTTGTTTCATTTTCCTGCCTTTTTACAAGCTCCTGCTTTATATTGTCATGGACTTCACATTCCTTGGTTGCAATAAACCTGCTTGCCATCATAACTCCCTCAGCTCCTAACATGAAAGCAGCTGCCATTGTTTTACCATCAGCAATGCCGCCTACCGTAATAACCGGTAATTTTACTGTTTTAGCAATCTTTGTTGTTAATACCATCGTTGAAACATCATCACTTAAAGGATGCCCTCCTTCTTCAATTCCTGCGGCATAAATTCCATCATAACCAACCTGTTCTGCATGGAGAGCATGGCGTACCGCACCTACTTTGTGAAAAAGTTTAACCCCTGCTTTTTTAAGCATCTCAATATATTCCATGCCGCATGCTTTATCAATAGGTGATCCTGATATTTCTATGCCAGCTACCTTTTCTTCAGCACATACCTTTAAATACATCTTATGATGCTCACCAGTAATGCGAACAGATGGCAAAATTGTTACATTAACAAAAAAAGGTTTATCAGTTAGTTTCCGCGTTTCATGGATAGCATTTCTAAACTCCTCTTCTGAGCTATAATTTCCTGCCGTTAAATTTCCAATACCACCAGCGTTTGAAATTGCTGCACAAAGTTTTGGTTTACATAACCACATCATAGCTCCACAAATAATTGGATACTTAACACCAAACATCTCTGTAATTTTAGTAGTGATCATAACATCTCCTTCAATCAATTAATTTTTATAGCATTATTTCACAATCCGTGATAGGGAAAGCAGCACATGAATGGATATAACCAAAACGTCGGTCAGCCTGACGCAGCTTAACACCTTCTGGCTGATACACTTTCCCTGATATAAGTTTAACCCTGCATAAGCTGCATTCCCCGCTTCTGCATAACGATGGTACAATGACTCCATTTTTCTCCATTGAGTTTAACAATGGTTCACCTGCTGCTACCGTAAATTCTTTTTTATTTTTAATAGTAATTTTAAATTTCGAATCTGGCGTAACATCTTCAGGCCATCCACTTTGTTTAAAAACATCTGTGGGCACTCCATACATCTCCATGCGTATCTGTCTGGGCTTTAATTGTAAGGTTTGTAATTCGTTGAGGATATGTTTATATAAACCCTGAGGTCCACATACAAAAAAAGTTTTACTGGAACTATCGCCCACAACTTCCTTAATTATTTTTGCCGTTATATACCCATTATAGCGAGCCCTGCCCTCCTCCAATACCTGTATATATCGTATTGTGGGATATTTTTTTGCAACCATGGTAAAATAATCATCAAATACTATTTCTTCTGAATTTTTGTTTCCATAGATAAGCCATATATCCCTGCTGATACCGGTGTTAACAGCATGTTGAATCATGGATTTAAATGGTGTTATGCCGCTACCCCCTGCAATAAAAACAAGTTTATTGCTGTGAATAATAGGATTATGAATAAAATTACCTGATGGTGATGATATTTGCAATGTGTTGCCAATCTTTGTTGAATCAAGCAAGTAATGAGATACAAACCCACCTTCAACTCGTCTGATAGTGATATCATAATATGCTGTCTCATCAGGTGATGAGGAAATGCTATATGGCCGTGAAGTTCTGATTCCATCAATATCAACATTAACAGATATGTACTGTCCTGCCTGAAATGGCGGTAAATATTTTTCCACTGAATCCAAACGCAATGTTTTGGTTGACGGCGTTTCTTCTATGATGTCAATAATTTTGGTAGTAATATACCGTGGATGCAACCGCTCAAGATATTTTCTTACAAACCCTCGATCCAATCTATAATCATAACCATACCGTTTGAGCACCTCTCGTTCGTTTATAACGTTATCATAACCATCTAACTGTTTCAGTATTTCACTATTCATCATCCCCTCCTATTTGTTACGTATATCTTTTACTATTGCCATTGCTGCTGAATGTCCTGATGTAAGGGTTGGCTGATAGCCTGCAGAACCGTACCAGCTCCCTGCACAATAAAGACCATTGATGGGTGGTTTAGGCGAAATAAACAAAGTAGAATCTTTAACATACTGATCAAATCCGTATGCTCCTCCACCGGGATGATTTAAATAGCGCATATGGGTTATAGGCGTTGCTATTTCCATCTCTTCGATATGGCTTACAAGTCCGGGGAAAACTTTTTCAGCATTTTTAAGCATCGCTTCCGCACAGCGGTGTTTTTCATCATAATACTGTGCAGGTGGAACTTTAAGCCATGCATCAGCATATTTCATGGTTACCAGTACAACCTGACTGGTGCCTTCAGGAACCATTGCATTATCAAAAACATTGTAGCATGTTACAATAAATGAACTCTGGTCGGTATCCACAACTTTTGATAATTCGTAATCATATTCTGGATTGGCAGTGTTGCATATAAAATTGGTTTCTTCATTGATTCCAACCTTATCGTATTCACAATCAAGACCGCAATATATAGTAAAAAACGATGTTCCAATGCTACTACCTTTATATGGCTCAATAACCTGACCAGAAACCTTGTCGTCATCCAGCATATCAACAAATGTACTGATTGCTGATGCATTGGATAAAACATATTTTGATTGAAATTCAGTGCCATCTGATGTTTTTACTCCATAAACGCTATTATTTTTAACAAGAAGCTTCTGTACTTCTGTATTAAATAATGCTTCACCGCCATTGCTGTAAAATTTCTCAAGCAAACTATTTGACAGCATCTGCGAGCCGCCTTTTATGTGATATGGTTTAAACTCAGCATAAGAAAACAACAACGCTGCCATATCACTAAAACATAATTTTGAAGGAGGCAAGCCCATATAGGTCCAGTAAGGAGTTATGACTGCTTTTAGCATTGGATTGGTAAAATATTCATTTAATACTGATTGTGTATCCTTTAAGGCATACTTATAATATAATGGATATTTTTTTTGATTTATATCCGGATCATTTAGATAAAAAGCTCCTATTACCTCCATGAAAAACTGCCATACAAAATCAAAAAATTTTTTAATGGCATCTTTTTCTTCAGGAAATTTTGCCTGTAATTCATTAACAATCCCTTCTTTATTTGCTGGCAATGTAATATCAACCAGACCCGGTACTACCATCCGGTAAAGCTTGTCCATCTGGACAAATTCTAATGTATCAAGTACACCCACGCTATCAAGAATGCTTCGTAATGGACCAGGCCTTTCAGGGGTACCCATTCCACTCAATTGATGAAGTGAAACTTCAAATTCAAAACGACCCCTGCAAAAACTGGTAGCACATCCTCCAGGAATATTATGCTTTTCAATTAAAAGTGTTTTGACACCTTTTTTTGCAAGTGTTGCTGCTGCAGTTAAACCAGCATTACCTGCACCAATGACTATGACATCATATTTCATAAAACCTCCTCTTAACATAACAGTGTTATGTTGTAAAAATGATACAATTTTGTCAACTATATTTTATACTAAAAAAAACCCTGCACCATCGCGCAGGGTTTATAATATAGTATAAACCAATATATTATCGTTCATTTAATGGGATGTAATTTTTATATTCATCGATTGATGAAGCATACGCAGGCCTGATTATCTTATTGTGTATTATTTGTTCTATCCTATGAGCAGACCATCCAGCAAAACGTGCCATCGCAAATATTGGTGTAAATATTTCCATAGGTATACCCATCATCTTATATATTAATCCTGAATAAAAATCTACATTAGGAGATACAATCTTTGATTTATCACCCAGCAAAAGTTGAGTGCCAATATCAGCGACCTTTGTAAATAATGTAAATTCTTCCAGATTTTTCTTCATTTTTGCAAATTCCTCTGCCTTTTTTCTGAATATTACGGCACGCGGGTCTGATTTTGTGTAAACAGCATGTCCTATGCCATAAATTTTACCGCTGCGGTCATACGCCTTTTTTTGCAGTATAAGCTTCAGATAATGTTCTATCTCATCATCATCATCCCAATCTTTAACATTTTGTTTAATATCCTTCATCATTTTCATGACCGATTCATTAGCTCCTCCATGCAAATGTCCACTGAGAGATGCTATACCGGCACACAATGCCATGTATGTATTGGCACCGCTTGATGTTACCGTTCTGACCGTAAATGTTGAGTTATTACCTCCGCCATGTTCGGCATGAAGCATTAATGCTAAATCAAACAATTTTGCTTCATATTCATTAGGGCGCTCCCCATCGCCGTGCAACAAATACAAAAAGTTTTCAGCCGTGCTCCACGCTGCATTTGGTTTACAAATAATTAAATCACCACCCTTTCTAAATTTCATCACATTATAGTTATATGCCACAATAACAGGTACTTTTGCAATCAGGTTGATACATTGTCTGATAACATCCTTGATATCAGTTGAATCTGGATCGGGATCACATCTGTTTAAATGTGAAATCACTGAATGAAGTGCGTACATCTGATTATTATTAACATCTTCAGCCATTATGATACTGCGTTCAAATTTTGTTAAAGGACGTCTATCGGCAATCACCTCGCTAAATTGCTCCAGATCTTTCTTATCTGGCAGTTCTCCAGTAAGGAGTAGATAGGTAATTTCATCAAAACCATATCTACCTTCTTCCTGAATTTTTTCAGCTAATTCGCAGGCATCATAGCCGCAATAATATAACTTCCCCTCAACTGGTTTAACAGTAACTTTGCCATCACCTGAAGGTATTTTTTCATATCCAATAACTGTACCTTTTGATGTAATACCAGCAACAACCCCTGAGCCATCTGGATTACGTAATCCCAATTTTACATTTTTTTTCTGAATAAGCTCCGGGCTTATCGCATCATGTTGCACCATAAGTTTTTCAATTTTTTTAAGTATAGTTTCCATTAGCACCTCACTGTTATAAGTATAAAATTGTTTTTTCTTGTTGCCAGTATCTTCAATTTTCGATTATATGAACTATGTTTCTAAGTATACAATATTTTGCATAATCATCTATTTTTAATATTAAATTAATCTAATAATTTTACAGTAACGTAATTAAAAAGAGGCAATTCAAGCATGGAAGGAATTTTAAAAGATATAAATACTATTTTTATATAACTTTACGATAAGTAAAACATCTAAAAAATAAATTTTTAATAATGTTGTGAGCACATAATTATTAAAAAATAAGTTAAAAAAAACTGGAAAAATAAAAAATAATCTTCAGAGTTGTAATATATTCTGCTGTAAAACCATTTCTGTTTTTACAAATATAACATTTACATTATTTTACACAATAATGATTCATGAGGTTTAAGTTCACCTAAATCTATATGATCGCTATAGACGTAAATATCCCTGGTACCCCATATATCAACAAGCCTGTTAGCAGGCAAAACTACTTTTTTTAACAAACCCTTTAACTGCACAATTTTTTTTCTAGGCCTATCAGTAAAATTGAAAAAAGCTATATATCCTGAAGTATTATAAACAATTTCTGGAATTTTACTTTCCATTATATCTACCGGATATGTTTTGCCAGTATGACATGTCTGAACAAGCTCATCAATAATATCAATAAGCTTCCAATCGGTATTGTTTAATAATGCTAAATCGTCAGAAATAAAATACATTCCACCCGTAATTACTACCGCATTGATAAGAGACATCCGCTCTTCTATTGTCAATTTTGTTTCTTTTTGTCGTAGCATTATACAATCAGGGTCGTTAAGCCATAGATTTTTATGCAACTGTGATCTGGTCAGTATGCTCCGTATTGCAAATTTGGTACATAATGCATGTGGATCTCTGGTAATATAATACCTGTATGGAGCCATCCAGTACGGCGCTACATCCGGACCAATACGCATTCCATCAACATAACCAATTGCCGGTGATAAAGGAGAACCGCACCCTAAAATAAATACCTTTTCTCCTGCAACATCTCTTATCAAACTATACCCTAACTTTAATCGCTGCGCTGAAGAAATATTCATATCATACGCTTTCCCGCATAATGACGCAGCATAAACAAAATCTAATTTTAGATATCCAAAACCCAATTCATGAACAAAAGTATTGATTACCTTTTTTATATATTCCTGAAATTCCGGATGAGTGGTATCACAGGCATAAAAATAATTAAAAATATCCCAATTGGGATTCCACCCGGCTTTTATTGGTTCACCATGTTCATCATGTAAAAACCAATCGGGATGTTCTTGAAAAAGTAAAGATTTTTTTGAAGCAATGAAAGGAGCAAGCCATATCCCCGGGACCATTCCCATTGTTCTGATTTTACGAGAAAAAGCTGATAAACCACCTGGAAATTTATTATTAAAGGATAACCAATCGCCAACAGCAGTCTGATAGCCATCATCAAGCAAGAAAATATCAAAACGTTTACCTTTACTCATTAACAGTTCTAAATTATCATAAATATTTTTTTCACTAATCTTTGTGTAATAATAATACCATGAGCACCAACCCTTAGGTACCTTTTTCCTTACAGTTATTGCTGGTTTTATATTATTACAATAACGTTCAAAAACCTCATTTATATTTTTGCCAGTGATAATATAAATAAGATCAGTACGTAACTTAGCAGATGGATTTACAACCATATTACAAAAATCATGTATAATATCCAGAGCGATAGTATCTGGTAATGATTTTTTTGCATTAATATAAACATATTGATTAAACGATCTACCCTGGCCAACACAGCAATATATATTATCGTTTGAACCAATTGCCGCAAACATGGTACTATTGAAACAACCTGTCTCGCCAGTGGGTAAATTTCTGGGGTTATCCTGCAAAATATTCATGCACCGTAACCAGCTTACCATCTCCTTTTCGTCAAACGAATAAACACGGGTTAAACTCCATGACTGATACCCATTTTTAAAGAATTGGTAATTGTCACTTTTTGCAAAAGAAAGATGAGAAATGGTGGTTGTAATTTTCCCCAATTCAATATCTGAATCAGTTAAATTATCAACGGTGTATTTAATTGAAATATAATCTCCCTCATCTGAAAAAACTACTGTGATTCTGATATTACTATCGCCACTGATGCAGGTGATCTTCTTTTTACCCAATGCGGTAATTGGCAATGGCTGGATTTTGTTAACATGGTTATTATGAATACGATAGTTATAGCCAATTTTCCAGCTATTAAACAGAATATCTGGTTTCTTTAATTGTATTTTAAGTTCTTTTTTATTTTTCCCAACCACCAATTCCATAAAAAGCTCCTATTGTACCTTACAATCAAGAATATGGGTATCGAAAACAGAGCCAACAAGCAAATTGTTATTATAGCAAACTGCAACAGTTGAAGACTGGATTAAGCTCCCATCATCATAAATGACCGTCTCTTTTTTGTATGAATCATTGTTAAAGGTGATTTTAATTATTTCAGAAGGAGCTATAACATTTTCGTCCTGAGAGTGGCGTACAAACGTTAGTAGCTTTGGATGGCAACCAGCCCACAATACACCTTTGTTATCAAAAGCTATATTATCAACACCGGTATTACATGCAATAGTATATAACAGTTTAAGATTATAATCCTTCTCAATGGTATAAACTTTGATACACCTGCCAACAGGTGAGGCAACAAATAACTTTTGTTTATCCTGGCACAGTGCAATACCATTGGCATATTTAATATTTCTGGCTTTAATAGAAAAGGCTGATCCATCATAGAATAAAACATAGGAACGTGATAACTGAAGATAATCTTCAAGTGATTTGCCAGAAGCTGTCCTGTTTCCATGATCATTGGTAACATAAAAAATATCTTCAGCCACCATGGCAAGATCATTTGGTGAAAACATTAACCTCTGATTTTCAATTGATTTTATGTAGTGCAATGCATCCCCCATAATTTCAAATTTTTCAATGAATTGCCCATGACTTCGATGATTGATAACATATAAAAATTGTTTATTTTTAACATTAAGCAAGTCTATCCCATGTGGATGAAATTCAAAAGCAAAATCACTTGCCATTCTTTTTAGTGTTTTACGGTTAACATCATAAATAAAAATTGATCCATTAATATTGTTACCTTTAGCAAATGCTCTCCGGTCATCAGATGAGATATAAGCATTGCCGTTACTATAATTCATGACAATATCTTCAGGGCCAGGGATTGTACCAACCTCATTGCAATAATAACCTGAAAAAGGAATAATTTTTTTAAACTCCCCTGCATCATATACTGATTTTATTATAAATGCGATAATTAATGCAATAATAACTGCTGATGTCACTATTATTTTTTTCATGTTGACGAATCCTCCATGTTTTAGAATAGCGTTATATACTATCTTTCGTCAAGTATTATTACAATAATTTTTTATTGATATATAGAAAAATTATACCAATTATTTATTGGCAATTGCTTTTCCCCATATTGTTTTTAATGCATTTTTCCAAACATCAGTTTGCAATGCCTTACCCCGCCATAATCTCCCTTCAACAATCTTGCTTTCCATAATTTTCCAGCCTTTATAATAATCAAACCATTTCCATTGATATCCCGCTTTATAGATATATTCACAATTGCCAATAAAAATTAGTTTATCGGTTGCAACCATATAATTAAATACTGTCCAGTGAGTACCTGCATAAAAAATATATTCAGGATCGCCAATAAGCATCAATGCATCAAAGCCCTTTTCAAAATCAAACTGTTTCCAATCCAATCCTGCATGGTATATGTATTTTGCAGATTGCAACTCTATCAGTTTTGACAATCCCCTGTTATAATCAAATTGCTTCCAGAATCTTCCGGCTCTGAAAATATATTCATCATTCCCCCATTCCACTATGACAGTGATGCCCCGTTCATAATTAAAATTTTTCCAGTATATCCCTGCATGATAGAAGGCTTCGATATCATTATTGCTTATAAAAAAATCCATGGCTGCATCAACATCAAAATTTTTCCAGTCCCTGCCTGCTTTAATGATAAATTCTGAAATATTACAGTTGAGTAAATCGTCAAAATATTGCAAAGAATGAGCGGTATTTTCAATACCTTCGCGATATAGTGACTGTGCCCGGTTATAATTAGTATTTATGTGCTCATCCATAGTAGCAACCTAAACCATTGGTATAGCTTTCCCAAATGGTGGAACAAAAGCCTCATTCCTGCTTTTTGCAACAAGCCATAGTGTAGCTGGGTATGGTTTTAATTTGTCAATATCATAGATGTAGCCATCTGTAATGACAAGTACCATCTCGTTATGGTGCCGTAAATATTCATTGAAAAACGACGAAAAAAATGTTGCCCCGCCATAGCCTGATTTTATCAGCTTCCAATCGCCCTTTTTATATTCATACGGTTTGGTTAACCTGTTTGCCCGTATCAGTGCATCACCATCTTTTACCGGTATAAAATATTCTTCATCGACACAAACAAGATACACCTTATATTTTCCGGTTAGATCATCAACTATGCCAAATGCTGTTTCTATGTCGTCCTTCTGCGACATCATGGAAGCTGAAATGTCGATAGCCACTGTTATTATCTCATTTTGCTTATATGCTCTTCCTGCATTATATATTCCTTTGGCAACATAGCGTCTGTTAAATCGCGAATGGGTGTAATACCACTCATTTGAATGTGACATGTAATCGATGATACTTTTAATGTGCTGGCTGTAATGAGAACTATCGCTAAGATTTATTTTTTCTATACATGATATGATGTCCATATATGAGCGTTCAGTGGTGCACCACTCATCCTTTTTTGCATGTGCAATAACCTTATTTTTAATAGTCCGTTTAGTGGTATTTTCTTCATCAAAATAATGGACGCCTGTTGGCAAAAATTTTTGTTCATCCTTGAACATCAATTTATCATCATCGATGTGAGTGGCGGATAAATAATTTCTATAATTAAATTCATTGTTATGCTCAACTCCATCATCAGTAACTATCGCATAGCTATCATCATGAAGTAAAGCTTTTTGCTTTGTAGTTTCATGATTATTATTAATCAGCATTACTTCATCCTGTTTTTTAACAAGCCAGTGATAAACATCCTCCCACAGCGGGTCATGTATGCTGGTGTCGGCAAAAAATTCTTGAGGGATATAGGGTAACCCCTCCGGTAGTATTAATGCCGGCACCTCCCACTGGTATTGCCCTTTATATGAAAAAAAGGTTTTACTGTGCTGTACTATAAATGTATTTATTACCATATCCTGCGCAATATTCTGCAATACAACATCTCCCGTTTTTGAGCGGTGATCATGTTCAAGGATTACATGAAGCATTTCATGCACAAGCAGCCCAATAAATTCATCGGTATTAATTTGCAGTAAAAACTCTGGATTGTAATACAACACCATCCGGTGGGAAGCTACCAATGATAATGTTGGAATGGATTGCGTCTTTGCAAATTCAACGGTTTGATAAAAATACGATGTAAACCTGCTATGATTCCATAGTTGCAGAAGAGTGGTATGTATATATGAATCCTGAACCATCGCTAAACATCAAGGAAAACCTGAATTTTTTCTAATAAATCCTTTTTTTTGACGGGATCATCTTCAAAGTTCAACGCATCGTGTATCTGCGTAAAGATGCCGCAATCACGAACAAGCGCATACATGAACGATACCCGTATATCAGCGCGCGTATATGCAATAAACTGTAATACATGGAAAAGTTCTTTTTGTATATCTTCACCAAGCTTTCCATTGCTATGCAGATTGTCATTATAAAGCTTATTGAGCGCTCCGTTAAGTGCCCACATCATGTCTTCAGCAGGTATATCACCTGCAATCAGTTTTTGTAATTTTTGCTCATCACCTGCCAATATTTCCTGCGAGCTTATAACGCGAGGCGCAACATATTGTAAAATAAAATCAGTTCCCGCAACCTCGCCAATTAATGAAATAATAATTTTTTGCAAAACCTTATAGTCAGTATGCTGTAAATAATACACCAATTGTTCTTCAGTGCGGAAGTTATAGGCTTTATATAATGTGTCGGATATCTGATGCCATCCACGTGGATTAGGATTAACACCCCTTTCATCCCACAACCGTTCAGGATAGGTGCTAATATACCGTACTACTGCGGGGTGTATTCCTTCTTCCAGTGCCCAATGCAACCAGTTTTGTGCATCAGGGATAAGATTAAATACTGCTAATCTTCCATCCAGGGCTGAATCATCAAAATCAGTAATTACGGTATTGTCCAAATCGCCCAAATTGCCTGCCAATACTATAACTGTTTTATCGGGTAATGCGTGCTCACCGCACATACGCTCGGTGATAATCTGGAATAATGTTTGTATTACCGTTGGATGAGCCCTGTTGGCTTCATCTAAAAACCACAAAATTCCATTATAGCCTTCAGGTACTTTTTCCGGTGGTATAAAACGAGGTCTGAAATATACCATACGTTGTTGGTTGTTATCCGGTACGGGGTAACCACCAAGATCAACATTTTCTTTAAATGCTAAACGAGTATCAATAAATAAATAATTATGCTTATGTGCAATCTGCTGGACTATAGCTGATTTTCCAACTCCGGGATATCCAACTATTTTAATGGCATAGTGGACCTTCCCCTGAGTCTGAAGATATCGATCCAGAATCTCGATTAATTCACCTGTTGATACTTCTACCGGTCGTTTCATAGCACATCATAATAATTGAAAAAGATAATAATTTAATCGATAGCAACCTATGATATTCATTGTATCGTTGAAATGATGATTATTCAACATTTTATTCTGTGAGCTTTCAAAAATGGGATAGTACTGCGTCATGCTGAAAAAGCGTTAGTGACCGAAGCATCTCCTTTGAACGACCGGATTCTTCGGCTTTGCTTCAGAATGACATGTCACCATATCGTCATTCAGGACATGTTCCGGAATCAAAATATGCAGCGTTAGCTCCTGAAACCAGTTCATGATGACGTTCAACATTCCAGACTCCACACATTGTCATTCCGGGCTTGACTCAGAATCTGCTTTTTAACTTTCAATTATGATAGTATAATGTCAGAATCCTTTCTATTTTAAATTGCTTCTCCTATCGTTGCATAAATACCAATAAAATTTTTACTAAACCCAACATCCATCCGTACATTTAAATCCTGGTTTGCCCTTAGTTTAAATCGCAATCCACCGCCCCATGCATACACTATCTCATCTACTTTAAAATCATCCATCCCCGGGGCAACCTCTCCTGCTCCTGCAAATCCACAGGCAATGAATCTCCAGAAAAGTGGCACCCGGTATTCAACCTGTGCAACCATTACATCATTGTCCCTGTATCTGCCCTGGTACAAACCGCGCATAAGTTTATCGCCACCCAGCATTGAAAGCAGGTAAAATGGTGCTTCTCCATCAATATATCCAGTATAAAACTGAAAAGCCAGTATATGTGAAAACAAAAATGGCTCAAAATAACGAAAATCAAAGGTAATGTTGGTATAATTAAAATCACTTTTTATATATTCGGAATACTGTATTACACTTAAATTTGCATAGCTCCCACTTCGGGTATAGATAATATCATCACGATTATCATAATTCACAGTAAATCCCAGCCCTGACACCAATCCCTCTTTTGCGCCGGGCAGCAGGTTTGCATCAATTAAACCGCCACTTTCAGCTTTTGTGGTTTCCCTGACATCAATATGATAGATTAATCCCATATATAATTTAGGAACAAGAGCATATTCAGCAACATTCTTGAATGCAAATACCCTTGAACGGTAATATTCATTATGCTTATCCGAGGTATCCTGACCTATCCCATAAAATTTATCATAATAATCCATATACTGGAAATCATTTTTGATATGGAACCTATCCCGGTAAAAATAAAATTCCGGTAATACCTGAAACATAAACTGACCATTTTGTGTTTGTGTAACTGAAACTTGCAATGTTGTTGGTCTTAATTTTATAGGAGGTATATTCATAACGATATCCTGAAAATAGGTAAGGAATATAGCACCACCAGCCAGCTGTGTTTCGGGTTTATAATTTACATATGGTACAATCAGCCAATCTTTTCTACTTATGACAAATACATCCTGTAAAGGCTCACCACCAACACTTCCTTTTTGCTCATAGTTAGCATACACATTGACATGACAGAGTATGACGATATACAGTAAACAAATTATTTGCATATAACAACGCACTGTCATTCTCCCGATAGCACTATCCTGTTAATTAAAACTCTTTAAATAGTATTTTGACATAATAACTAGTATGGAGCTTCATTTTTACTTTTCCCTGCAGATTTGTACCAGTAATAAAGCAGTCCAGATAATGTAAAAATTATTCCCAGAAGAGATGGTGCAAATGCAGTTATAAATGTTATAATTAAATATACTACATAGAATGAAATTACCAGTATAACCGTAACAGGATAACCCCATGCTTTAAACGGTCGTACAATACCGGGATATTTTTTCCGCAAAACAATTACGCTGCCTAATGTCAAAATATTGAAAATTGTTCCGGTTGCCGAGAAATAATCAATAACAGCTTTATATGAATCTTTATACATAGATGCAAAAAGGACAAGTATGCTTGCCCATATCCCCTGTACAATTATTGCATTATTAGGGGTTTTATATTTATGGTGAACCGTGGAACAAACCTTAAAAAAAAGATTATCGGATGCCATGGCATGCCAGGTCCTTGCTTTCACCATTATCTGAGTGCCAACATTTCCAAAAGTGTTTATGATTACTGCATACGCTACAATCAATGCCCCAATAGCACCCAATGCATTTTGCAATGCATCAACGGCAATCCACTTTGACTGAGAAAAATACTGAACCGGCACCTGAAAAAGATATGCTGCATTAGTGCTTGCATATAAAATAAGTACACATGCAATACCAACAAATAATGATAACGGTAGATTTTTACGGGGATTTTTAACCTCTTCTGCAACATACGTAGCACCTTCCCATCCACTGAAGGCAAAAAATGCATATCGGAGAGCAGCACCTATTCCCAATATATGCGCAAATGTAAAATTTTCAGGAACAAGAGGATTATAAAAATTATGAATATCGCCATTATTGGAAAAGCAAGAAACAACAATATATCCCAGTGCTACTATTTTTGAAGAACTTATTATTATCTGGACAACACCGCTTAATTTGACACCAAAACAATTAATGAAAGTATGAAAAACAATGACAAGAAGCGCCAGCATCACAACAACTGCATGGGATAGCACAACACCAGAAACAAGAGTAATTGAAGCAACTGTATATTCAGCAAAAACTAAAGCAACCGCTGCTATAGCACCTGTTTCAGAAACAAAGAACATAGCCCATCCCCGCAAAAATGCAATTAATGGTCCATATGCTTCTTTTAAATAAACATATGGACCCCCGGAGCGTGGCATCATTGCAACCAGTTCGGCATAGCAAATAGCAGCAAAAATAGTAATAACAGCACCAATTATCCATACACTTCCAAAAAGCAATGTAGAGCCAACCAGAGCCATAATTGGACCTGGTGTGCGAAATATTCCCGACCCTATGATACGGCTAATAACAATAGCAATAGCTGATGGTAATCCCAATTGCCGTGATAACGTAGTATCTTCAGAAAAACTTTTACTTTGTATGGGGAAATTTTGCATCTATAGTATCGTGTAAGCGGTCAAATAGCTGCTGATATCCACAATCATTTTTGTATTATCTTTCATATCCATAAGAGCTTGCATAGTGCAAATTTTTTACCGGGTTATAGCATACTGCATCATACTTTTATATTTAGTATAGGTATAGTATCTAAACTTTAATATATAATATCGATTGGTTATAAGTTTTGAACCTTTAAACTTATATGGGGAAT
>DAOLVF010000049.1:0-6190 GCA_035420565.1 Spirochaetota bacterium
TTTCTTCTTTTTCATTAACTCATGTAAATATAGTGCATCTGCTTTATCAATTGCACGTACAGTATCATTTTTCATTTTATACAATGTCTCAGCCTTTGCAATCCTCACCATATGCCCATCTACTTCTTTACTATCCCATGTAATATCTTCATAACAAAATGCCTCTCCTAATCTGGTAATAATATCAATATAAAATCCATCCGGTGAACCGTACCGTACAACCTGGTATTGTACAAGCATATCACGATTTATCTCTTCAATACTCATATCATGAAAAACAGAAAATAATGCTTTTTTTAAGCGTATAATATTATCATCATGTGGATTTACAAAAATATCAATATCTTGAGTCATTCGTGGCATACCATATAAAATCACTGCATATCCGCCAACCAAAACATAGTCAACATCTTCTTTATTCAATGCTTCAATGAATGTTATGAATCGTTCAAATAAATCCATATTAATATCTCTAATAAACGGATTATCAATCCATATCGTTTTCACATAGTGGCATATCTTTTATAATATCCCGTTTTACTTTTTTACCCACTATTTTGTCCAGGTATAGTGGCGATAGTCCCACACCAGGTCGTTTCAGTGTTAAATGTTCTTCAGTTACTATTGTTCCCTTCTGAATATTCTGCGCTGCAAATATGCTGCGACGAGCAGAGCGAGCTACACCAGCCTCAGCATCGTGATAATCTATTGCGCCATCACCCATCATGGTATAAGCCATATGTATATCGTCAACATAGCGTTTGAACGCTTCAGGCGATAATGACACATCCTTATCAATGCAGTCATGATCATCGGACAGTTTAAAGTGCTTTTCAAATACCAGTGCACCTAATGCCACTGCCATCATGGATGCACGATTATCATTAGCATGATCTGAAAAACCAACGGGCAAACCAAACTTTTGTTGTAAATGTTGAATGCGCAACAAATTTACTGCATGGGGAGGAACGGGATACAACGATATACAGTGCAATAAAACAATGGTGTTAACACCACCTCCCTGTAAAAGTTTTATGGTGTATTCAATCTCGTATGAATGCGATATTCCCGTAGAGCAAATCACCGGTTTTCCGGTTGCTGCAATGTTTTTAATCAAGGGCACATTGGTAATTTCGGATGAGGCAATTTTATATAAGGGAACCTGTAACAGCTCAAGCATGGCAAATGATGGCAAATCAAAACAGGATGCAAAAAATACTACACCATCCTCTCCGGCAGTCTGCTGTAATTTCACATAATCACTTTGTGTAAGCTCAAATCGTTTAAAAAAGGTAATCATGGAATCATCATGCTGCGGTGGTTGATTGTTGATAAGCGAGCGTGTATAAACCGAGTATAACAGTTCGGCATTGATTATCTGAAATTTGACTAAATCCGCACCGGAATCTGCTGCCCGGTGGATGAGTTCAATTGCTTCAGTGAGGTTGCCATTATGATTGAGCCCAATCTCAGCAATAACAACAGGCTCTTTATGAGCTAATTTTTCTAAATATCTGTTGTGAAAAGTAGTTTTCATACTATTCTTTATTATATGTTATATTTCATTCTGCTTTTAGCCTTACAACACATAACACCATGGCATTTATCAATATCTTTTTACTAATAGCATGAATGAGCTTTGCCATTATTTTTTATTTGTCTACTTTTTATCAACACTGTTACACATATTTTTTTATTATTCAAAAATTAAACTAATAAAACACTATATTCATGCTTGTGCTCACAATGATGTATTAAGAATATGCCCGTGAGAAGTTCCCGTACAAAAGTGATAAAAAAAATAATACTATCATTGAGATTTACAGGTATACAACGTCATTTACCATATATATGAAATTAGCAAGTGTTTATTTTCTGTACAATGTTTCTATGTATTGTCAACTACTTTATTACGATTCTTATTAATGTTTATAATATGAGTTTTTATTCTCACATAATTTTATTATTGACAAATTTTGTTTTAAAATTCAAATCTATATACTCTATGTTGTATCAATCTCATGATGATTAACCATCGTTGAAACAAGCTATCAGCTATAAAATTTATTACTTGCATTATAGCTTTTTTTAAACAATGATTGCATACCATGAACTATCGTCTAAGAAAATACCATCGGAGATCGCTATGGGCAAGAAATTTCTTATTGCAATTGATTTAGGCACTACAGGGAACCGTGTATTCTGCTTTGATGAACATGGGCTTCCCATCTCCAGCAGTTATGCTGAATTTACGCAATATTTTCCAAAACCAGGCTGGGTTGAACACAATGCCATGGAGATATGGGAATCGGTTGCACAACTTATCCCTGATGCTATTGCAAAAGGAAATTTAAATCCAAACGATGCTATCGCTATTGGAATAACAAATCAACGGGAAACTTCCGTTTTGTGGAATGAAGAAACCGGCAAACCAATCTACAATGCTATCGTATGGCAGTGCCGCAGAACTACCGATATATGCAATCAGCTTAAAGAAGCTGGCTACGAAGAACTATTCAGAGAAAAGACAGGGCTTGTCATTGATGCATATTTCTCCGGCACCAAAGTTAAGTGGATGCTTGATAATGTCAGGGGGGCTCGTGATTTAGCAAAAAGTGGCAAATTGTTATTTGGAACTATCGACACATGGATTTTATGGAAACTTACCGGTGGAAAATCACACAAAACCGATTATACCAATGCATCACGAACATTGATGTTTAATATCAAAAACAAAAGCTGGGACCTGGAGCTCCTTGAAATACTCAACGTACCGCGCACAATTTTGCCTGAAGTGAGGGAATCTGCCTCATATTTTGGCGAAACACAGGGAGTGCCCGGATTGCCTGATGCAATTACCATAGGTGGCATAGCCGGTGACCAGCAGGCAGCAATGGTAGGACAAAACTGCGTATTTGAAGGAACTTCAAAAAATACCTATGGTACCGGCTGTTTTATGCTTCTCAACATGGGGAATGAATGGATACTGTCAAAACACGGCCTGGTTACCACATTAACCTGTGACAACAAGGGGCAGCCAGTTTTTGCATTTGAGGGCTCGGTATTTATTGGCGGTGCTGTAGTCCAATGGCTTCGTGATTACATGAAATTCATTGAAAAAAGCTCCGATGCTGAGAAGGTTTCACTTTCAGTAAATAAAGAAGATGAGGTTGTATTTGTCCCGGCATTTGTGGGATTGGGTGCACCTTATTGGAAAATGGATGCACGCGGTGCAATCTTTGGCTTAACCCGTGATACAACACCCGAGCAGATTGTTCGTGCTGCGGTTAAGTCCACTGCTTTGCAATCGTATGAACTCCTTGAAGCTATGCAAAGCGATTCAGGAAAAAACATCCATGAACTCAGAGTGGATGGAGGTGCAACCCGTGACACATACCTGATGCAATATCAGTCTGACATACTGGGTATACCGCTCTTGCTACCCGAAATTACCGAATCAACAGCATTGGGAGCAGCATATTTAGCAGGAATTACCGGCAATGTTTATAATACCATCGACGAAGTAGCAAAATTTAATAAAATTGCAAAACGATATAATCCATCAATGAATGAAACAGCCAGACAGCGTGAAATTAATTTATGGAAGAATGCTGTCAGGCGATTATTATAATTTACTTATCGGTATAACATTGAATATAATGTACATCAACATTTACTCTTGCAAGGAGGCACTATGGCTAAACCACTATTGGGTGAAATACTTGTAGAAGATTCTGTTATAACCAAGGAGCAGCTCAATGAAGCTCTTGCTATCCAGAAACGTGATGGAGGGCTTATTGGTATAATACTTATGAATTTAGGATATATCAACGAACCAACATTGGTCAAATATTTAGCATTGCAGGCAGAACGAGTTATCAAGTCAGAGTAAGGGCAGGCTTTATTCCTGTAAAGTGTTGTATCTGCGTGCCATAATCTCATTGGTAAGTTTAATAATTGTATCTATCTTGAACGGTTTTCGGAGAACACCCTCTAAGCCCATCATCAATAGTTTGTCGATATCAGGTATTGAATCAACTCCTGTAATAAATACAACATCAGTGGCAGGACTGACATCGTGTATTGATTTAAATACTGTATCACCTTTATGCCCCGGCATAAGATAATCTAAAAACACAATATCAATATTCTCAAATGTGCAAATATCAATAGCTTCCTGTCCATTATCAGTTGTTAAAACATGGTATCCCATACGTTCAAAAGCTGATGACAAAAATTGTCGAATTGGCTCCTCATCATCCACTATCAATATCCTGATTTCGCCTAAATACAGCATCTCTTTTTCTTCTTTTTTTTCAGCATCAGCAAATGAAGGATTAAATTTTTTAAAATATATGGTTACCTCATTACATCTTGACGGATCATGACATAGTGTCATATCCCCGCCATGGCTTTTCATAATTCCAAAAGCAATAGCTAAACTTATTCCATTACCTACGCTATCAACCCCATTGGTAGCTTTGATTTTATCAGGATCTTCATTGTCCCAGAATACCGGAACACCGTCATTGACAAACTTCAATATAACTGCATCACGGTTAAACGATGTTTCAATAGTGACAGTTCCTTTTTTATTTGGTTTGATTGCTGAACGTGCATGAGTAATCAAATTGAGCAATACCTCTTTAATCTGTCGTGCATCTACAAATACTTCCGGAACTTTACCTAATTTTAATTTACATTCAATTGATTCTTTTTCCAGTGTAAATCGTTGTACATCCACTATCTCTTTGATTAAATCATTTATTGAACAATACTCAAAAGAAATTTCTTTGCCGGTAACAAATACACTAAGCCTGTCAATGAGTGAAGAGCCACGGATGGTTTGCTTATCAATGATAGCAACTGCTTCCTTTACGGATTCGTCAACAGCTTCATTCATCAGCAAAAGTTCAGCATATCCTTTAATAACCGCCAGTATATTATTAAATTCATGTGCCACACCCTGCGCCAATACCCTTAAGCTTGTTATCTTTTGCTCAAACTCCTCTTCAGCAGTATCAGCTTTAGCTACTTTAAGCCCTGTTTGATAATATCGTATTGTGCCTGCTATTTTACCTATGAGTGTGAAAAATGGTGTGCTATTTTGTATATGCTGCAATTCCTCCAATGGGAACACCAGACATATCATCCCCACCACTATATCAGAATGCAAAAGAGGAATAATTGCAACGGATATGTTTATGTCATCGTTCTGGAATGGTTTTGATGTTGGTAAAAATAATACGCTCTTTTTTTTAATTGCTTTACGGACAATAAGCGAAAAATTATAAATATTAACAACCAGTTCATCAAAATTCTTACCAGCTTCATGATGCAATACCAAACGTTCATCGCCAACCAGCGTATATACAGAAACTGAAATAGGTTTTAATTCATTATAAAGTAAATCAACAATATCTGAAAGAAAAGCATCACTGTTTTTTGCATTTTGGGCTGATTTAAAAGTGTCAAGCAATAAGGCATATTGCTGTTTACTTAGCATATATAATTCCGGGTACAATTATTTCTATAAGAATCTATTAGAGACTATAGCACACAATCTATTTTTATTCAACAAATGTAGGAAAATTGCGGTAAGGGTTTTATTTCTTTTTGTAAAATACTTTACCAACTCTTTTGATATGATCCAGCACATCATGATCATTAATATATCGTAATAATGATATATCAAATGTATAGGGTAAAAAAAGATCATCAATTTCTTCTATAATAATAAACATGACATCAACCGTAAGATCTTTTCCGCCAATAAGGGCAATATCAATATCTGAACCATTTTTATAATTACCCTTTGCCCTGGAACCATATATAATAACTTTTTCCACAACGGGATGTTTAGAAAAAACAGAACAAATTTGTTCTATTATAGTATTGCTTAATCCAAAATTCATGATATCTGGTTGTTATATAGTAATTTAATTTTTTCTATAAAACGTTTCAACTCCTCGAAATAACTTTCTTTTATCCTCTTTATTATCTCCTGAGCAAGTTCACTATGATAGGTACGTTATGTCAAATTTCTACTTTTTATCATATCCATCCAGATTTCACCATTCTCAATTAATCCTCGCCTGAAGGCTTCTCTGGTTGTATCTTTTGAACCATATAAAGTCTGAATACCCTGCTCTTCAAGGAAATCTTTAAACACATTCCATGCCAGCTCATG
>DAOLVF010000049.1:6290-8229 GCA_035420565.1 Spirochaetota bacterium
TCTGAATACCCTGCTCTTCAAGGAAATCTTTAAACACATTCCATGCCAGCTCATGCGTATATTCAAAACTTTGTATCAAGCCTTGCTCCTCCAATTCTGTTAATGAACGCTGATTAGCAAGATGAATTGCTTTTTCTAATTGAAGAAACGCTTGCATGAGATGTTTAAACCTTTGTATCCAGCAGATATCTTGATTATTCATGCTATCTATGCTCCAGAATGATTAAAAAAGACTTTACTTAACTACAATCTCATGCAACCAGCCAAAGGTATCTTTTATTTCACCTGTCTGCAATTTAGTCAGATATTCATAAAGCCTTGTTAATACCGGGCCAGCTTTATCAGGGTCGCAAAATGTAAATATCTTATCACGATAATGAATACTGCATACCGGTGATACCACCGCTGCTGTTCCAACAGCGCCAACTTCATCAAAATGCTCTACCTCATCAATCGCAATTGGTCTTTTTTCAACATTCATCCCTAACAGCGCAGCAATATCCATTAAACTTTTATTGGTTATACTGGGTAGTATCGAACTTGATTCAGGAGTAAGATAGGTATTACCTTTGATCGCAATGAAGTTTGATGTTCCAAATTCATCTACATATTTCTTTTCTTTGGGGTCAAGATACAGCGGAACAGGAAATCCTAATTTTTTAGCATATTCATCGCCACGCAAACCAGCAGCATAGTTTCCTCCAACCTTACAATCACCAACACCATTGGGAGCAGCTCTGTCAAATTGTTCTACTACCAATGCTTTCACTGGCTTAAAACCGCCTTTATAATACGGTCCAACAGGTGTAGCAAATACTATAAAAACATACTCACTTGCCGGGCCAAGCCCTACCTTTGCACCAGCACCATATATAACCGGGCGCACATACAAACTGGCCCCTGTCCCATACGGCGGAATATATTTTGTATTAGCAGCAACAACTTTCTCCACGGCTTCCATAAACAATTCCATAGGGAGTTCAGGAATACATATACGTTCGCAGCTAACCTTCATACGTCTGGCATTTTCCTCAGGTCTGAATGCTACAATACGCTTATCAACTGTTTCAAATACCTTTAACCCCTCAAAAGCCTGTTGCCC
This sequence comes from Spirochaetota bacterium, assembly GCA_035420565.1. Taxonomy (GTDB): domain Bacteria; phylum Spirochaetota; class UBA4802; order UBA4802; family UB4802; genus UBA4802. The sequence goes on from DAOLVF010000049.1 coordinate 7,393, forward strand.
ATAGTGAAGTCCTGGAGCAGCAATATGAATTGGTATAGTTTCCTCTGATGACAACTCGCCTGCAGACCATTTACCATCCCGGTAATAATATCTGATATTATAGTCTGTTTTAGTATATCCAAATGGGAGATTCTTCCAGTCAAGATCAGATTTTGTACGTTCAGTTTGCATCTTTTTAACCCCCATAAAAAATAAAAACCATACATAATGATATGGCTAAAAATATAATACGCCATTATTATTCAATGTAGCAATTAATGAGCATGCTGTCAAATATATTTTGTTCATAAATCTAACTATCAATCACTTCCATTCATTGTTTCATAGTTCATCAAATAACGATTGAAGAGCGTACCACATCAACAATTACATCACTGCGACGATGTACATTCACATTATAGTAGCACCATGCTGTTTATATAATTTCTATTGGTCCTTCGCTATCGCCATCTATAAATTGTTTTGCATAGGGGTTTGTTTTACTAAAAAATTCATCTGCACTGCAATCAACAATAATCATGCCGTTGTGCAATAAACCTATCCTGTGAGCTGTTTTTTCCGCAACTGCAAGATCCTGAGTAACTAGAATAGATGTCATTGCATATTTATTCTGTGTGGCAACAATAAGTTCGGATATGGAATCTGTTAGTACCGGATCAAGACCAGCAGTTGGATCATCATACAATATAATTGCAGGCGACAAACACAATGCTCGTGCAAGCCCTACCCTTTTTTGCATACCACCGCTAAGCTGTGAAGGAAGCTTATTTTCTGAACCGGCCAATCCAACCCATTCCAATGCTGACAGCACTTTATTTTTTATTTCATCTTCAGTGC
>DAOLVF010000049.1:8329-15384 GCA_035420565.1 Spirochaetota bacterium
TGTACATGCTCTAATGCTATCATGAGTACATCGTTGCATAATAATCTTTTAATGAATAGAGAATATTACGATACGAAATATATCGTTCTTCACATATAATACCCTTTTGTACCAAACGCTTTATTTCACAATCAGGTTCATGGTCATGGGTGCACGGTTTAAAAGAACATTTAGGCGCATAGTTATCAAATTCATAGAAATATTTGCTCAATACATGTGGTTCAATATCCATAATGCCAAATTCACGCAATCCCGGAGTATCAATAATTCGTGTTGTTTCGTCAATGATAATCATTGAAACATTAGTCGTTGTATGCTTCCCCTTGCCGGTGCTTCCAGAAACTTCACCCACTACCAGTGATAATTGTGGATACATAGCATTCAGGATGCTTGTTTTACCAACACCTGAATATCCAACTATTACAGAAGTTTTTTGATGCAAAATATCTTGTAGTGCATGTATATTATAGCTGGTATTGACACTGGAAATGATTACGGTAACATCAGTACTTTTATAGTAGTTAGTAACATATTCATAATCCTTTTTTTTTGCCAGATCACATTTATTAATACATACCACCAGCGGAATATTCTGCTCAACACATCGTACTGCAATCCTATCCACAAACCGCAAATTTAATCTTGGCAATGCAAACGACTGCATTGCCACCACACAATCGCAGTTTGCAGCAATCATATCTATTTTTTTGTGTTTCCCTTTTTCCTTCCGTGAAAAGTAATTCCTCCGTGGTAATATTTCTTCTATTACACCGCTACCATCATCAAGTTTTGTTATTACAACTTCATCACCAACTGCAATGATATTTGAAAATTTTTTACTTCCTGCTTCAATTAATTGTCGCAATTTACCGCGCATAACACAATTTATATATATTGCATCGCAGTAAACTGTACAATAAAGCCCCATTACTTTGGAAACAACACCTTTCATGAACTATCATACCAGAATTAAATAATATAAACAAATAGAGCCAGTTTTATCCTGGCTCTATATTTTTTTAGTAATTTATAAACACATAAATGGTTAAAACGTTATTTCTTTGGAACAACCTTAAAGGTAACACGTCTGTTAGCGCCATCACGCGGGTCAACGCCTGGTAAAAGTTCGGATGAACCAACACCTTTGTAGGTCATCCTGGGTGAATCAATGCCTTTTGCTTTCAGAGCATTATATACAGCTTTTGCCCTGTCAGTTGAAATCTTTAAATTTCCAGGTTTATTCCCCACTGCTTCTTCTGGTCCTGAAGCATCAGTATGACCTGTTACCTGTAGCACATACCCTTCTGGTAATTTATTTATCACCTCTTTTATAACCGGAGCAGCAGCTTCAGCCCATTTATCCCACTCCTGTTTTGGTACTACTGAACTTTTATAGGCAAAACCAGTTACCGGTAATCTTTCAAGCTGCTTATTCTGTGCATTAACCAATGCTACATTTGGATCACCAGCAGGTTGTTGTACAGCAGGTGTACTGCTACACGCCACCATGAATGCAAATGCAAATACACTCATTACTGCCAATACATTTTTCATTGTAACACTCCTTCTTATAATTTTTTTTATTAATAAAAATGCAACCTCTTTTTCTTTATAAAAGATACATGTTTTATACATACTGTGTCAAGTAGTTTTTTAATAGCTAAAATATTTTTTATTTAAGATTTTATTAAACCTTACCGATAATAATAACTGATAAGGGCACAAGAGTAAATCCCTCCCGATCACTACTTTTTGTGCTCAAGGCACTGCGCATACGTTTACCCATTCAGGGGAAGGCAGGATAGCCGCCCAGCTATCTTGCCTTTCGTTTTTTTAGTAAATAGGCCTATCTCATTGTCTTTGCATCAATGTATTCTCAAGGAATTTTTTGTAAAATCACTGGTTCAAAATATTGTAACTGAGCAATGATTTCTTTCATGTTACCAAGACCTTTTACAGTAAATGTAACATTATATTCCATACCGGGATGCAAATTATTTTTTTGCTGTAAAAACCATGGGTGTTTCATTACATCAATACAATCAAATGATATATCATGATTTTTTGCATCATAAAAAGTAATAACCTGAAATAATGTATCATAGTATTTTAATTTCATAATCATAGTTATATTTTTATTTTTATAATCATCAATCTTATCAGATAGTTCATATAAAAAACTTTGAGCATAACTATTTGTTAGTAAAAGTAAAAAAACACCGATCACTATCTTCTTCATAGTCAATCCTCCAGCAACGTATTATAAAAACCCGCTTATTCTTATCGATAGTATAATCTCAATAATGTCTTAAACCATTCGTCAATCACAATATATCTATAGTATTTATACAATGAAGAGTAAATTGCCCCTCCAAAAAAATAGAATTATTCCTCATTGTCATTCAGGGTTTGATCATGAATCCCCTTTTTTAACCTTCTGCCATTCTGGACCTGTTCCAGAAACCACCTATATACGTGAGATCCTGAATCGTGGCTCAGAATAACAAGCCACCACATGTTCATCCCGTGATTGGCAAACCAGCCAAACCATGAGTTACCACAAACGGGATACCGGCAATTCCTTAAAAAAACTGCAGCCACTAAAGCTGCAGTTAAAAATAAAAACTGGGATTGATTGTTATGAATAAACGGATTGTATCCTATCGGATAAGCTTTGATTAATGCCCCCTCTTATGACTGCGATAAGCAATATATTCAATAATAACCCAAAGAAGCACACATACCCAGAAAAGAGCAAAAAACTGTAAAATTGGTATATTCATCATGGTTATGCTCCTCCAACGTTCTATTTATTATACAAGCAATTATCATGCCAACTTAAAATATTTTTTACAAATGGAAATGCTGGAAAATTCAGGGTTTTTGTTTTTGGCGATAGTAACTGATAATAGATTTTTTTTGATTATTGCCACACCGTGTCAAATTTGCAACATCAATGACTAACTATTGATTTAGCCGACACTCAGTATTTACAGTATTTCTATCATGATGACTGTAATGTCATCGGTAAGATACTGAGGGGAACCAACATATGATATGACATCATTATATACTACCTCAATAGCTTTATCCAGAGGAAGGTTTATGGTTTGTTGTATCATATTTTTTAATCTTTGTTCACCATATATATCCTTGCTATTTCCCGGTAACGATGCTTCAACCAGACCATCAGTATAAATAATTAATCTGTCCCCTTTCTCCATTGTTAATTCAACAGTTTTAAATCGCGTTTGTGTTTGTATACCTAATGCTCTCCCTGATGGCATATACATAGAAATATTCCCATCATTACTGCACTTTATCATAGGAGGATGTCCGGCACGCGCTATGCGCATAAAATTATGTGATCGGTTACAATAAACACATACCGCAGTTACAAATGTTTGAGGGAGCATGGTGCATATATTTACGTTTAAGCTTCTTAGCAAAAGAGCAGGATCTATAGCAAGCATCTGAAACATTTTAAGCAGCACATTAACCATTGCTGAAATCAATGCCGCCGGGATGCCGTGTCCAACAACATCGGCAACAAAGAACACTACGCCATCCTTGATCTGAAATATAGTATAGATATCTCCTCCAATTTTCATAGCCGGTTGAAACTTAATAGCAATATCAATACCTTCTATATTTGGAATTTTTGATGGTAACAATTGACTTTGTATAGCTTTTGCTATCTCCAGCTCCTTTTCCAGATACGCCAATCGTTTTGCATCAAGCAATAGCTTCTGTAACTGTATATTTAAATCTTTTGCTTCTTTTAAAGCTTTTACAAAAATATTTACTAAATAAATTGCAATGATAAATATCAAAAATGGCAATCCGTAAACATATAACACTATATACGAAGGTATAATGTGCAGTCCAAATGCTAAAACATCATGAATTCCAAGAACTACCATGGGCACTAAACCAATAAAGATGAGCGCTCCCGCCTTCTTTTTATGCAACACCTGCCATCCTGATAATATAAACAAATCTATCATATAAACAATGGATACTATGATCGATAGATTTCTATACAATAATATTCCTGCCCTTGTTTGCTGCAGCACCATAATAGTGCTGAATACTATCGGCACAGCAATATAAACTATAGTTAACCATTTTTTTTGTTTCCCGATGTGATACCGGTAAAACAGATTAAGGAAAGCCGGGAATAATATCAATCCAGGCTGTGTTAGCTTCAGAATTGTATCAGACGTCAACCCAATATCAGGATACAAATTTTCTAAAAAATGAAGTGCCTGTGGCATAGCAATGGTAAAACACGCTATGCCAAATAATAAATATTCCATGTACTCCCGCTGGAAGTAAAACATCATGAGAAAAAAAAATGATAATAGTATTAACAAAATGAATATATTTTCCATCAATTGGATTCTTAAATAATCCAACAAGCTGGCAATTTTACTCCCTGCAACATTGTCAATCAACCTGACAGGAGGGGTGATCCAGAATTCTGAATCATAGTAAACTTTTAGTGCAATAACATTAGCGCCTTTGTTTATAATGTCTCTGGGTATAGTATAATGACGGAATTTACCCCATGCAGATTTAAAATCCGGCGGGAACCGTCCTGACGCCCCTATTTGTTTCCCATTGAAGTAAGCAACATCAGCATTCATGATTTCACCAAACTGCAATGCCAAATCATTAGCTGGCAAAGATTCAATGAAGATTTCTTTTTGAATCCATACATATCCTTTAACAGGCAACTGCATATTGTTATTTTCAAATGTATGGGGCACTTTTATTGAGCAGGGAATATTAATTTCCACATATTCAGGCAACCTTTTATTGGAATAATCATACTCTATATTTTTAGTAGCAAGCTTCCATGTGCCTTCCAGCGACTGGAACACACCAGGTGAATGTGCTGAACATGATATCAAAACTATAATGCAGTTAAGCATTAAAATTTTTATCGCCTTTACATTAATGGAATACATATCATTATTGTCCCAAAAAAAACGTGTTAATAGTACCATATCACCAGCATTATGTCAAAGGCTTTTCATATTCAGGTCTTAAATATATGCGACAGTTTTTTTAATATACAATTATTATAATAAATGCACTTGACTAAATGGAATACAAAAGTTACCAATAATAGTAACTATCGAACATACAGCATTAAAAAATTGCAGTGCATTCACAATGAAAGGAACAGTTATGAAAACAAAAGAATTTATAAGTTTGAAATGGTCGTTGTATGAAAAAAATCCAATCATAAAATATCCTTTCCCATCGCCAATTATTGCTGACCCATCATTTATTACTCCAGATGAATCAAAGGATGGGAAATGGCATCTTTTTGCTCACTCTTTGCTTGGCATTCACCACTATATTTCTATGGATGGGATTACCTATACAAAATTAAAAAAGCAGACTCTTCGCAGAGCTATGCGTCCGTTTTTGCTTTATGATAATGGCATGTACTATTTATACTATGAAAAAACTAAACCCTTTATTTTATGGTACTCATGGCTCCCCCATCAATGGTACTCATATATAGCAATGCGCTCTTCAAAAGATTGTTATACATGGAGTAATGAAAAAATTATTTTAAAACCATCATTACCATGGCATCACAACAATCTTGGATATTCAATAAGCAACCCCTGTGTTGTTAAAACTAAGAGTACATATTACCTCTACTATAGCGCTGCATTAGCATATATAATGGACTGTGGCTTTAATGAACCGCTACATATTGGATTGGCAAAAGCACAAAGCCCGGAGGGCCCCTTTGAATGCTGCAGCGAACCCATTCTATCACCTTCGCAATATAATCGATGGTGCAATCTGGGATGTGGGTCATTTAAAGTTTTAGCATTTGATGATGGATTTATAGGTTTGCAAAATGGCATATACTGGGATTATACTATCAATCATTCGGGTTCGGCTATACTTGTCTATTCTTCAAAGGATGGCAAAACATTTAAAACTTTATTGAAAGACCCGTTACTGAAACCGGACAATATCAATGGATCATTTATGAAAAGCCATGTATATGCCTTTGATGCAAAGCCTGTGGATAAAGAACAATGGTTTTTATATTTTAATGCCCGCAATGATTGGCACTGGAGTAAAGGCAGAGAGCATATCGGACTTTTAATTGGTAAAAAAAACAAACATTAAATACCACCACCATGTTCAAACATCATCTCTGATGGCTTTTGTTGCAATATATGGGTTTTAGGTGGAACGCTTTCGGTAAGCCACACATTGCCTCCAATGACCGATCCCTTCCCAATGGTAACCCTTCCCAATATTGTTGCTCCTGAATAAATAATGACATTATCTTCAACAATAGGATGGCGGGGAATTCCTTTCATGGGGTTACCATTTTCATCAAGCGGAAAACTTTTTGCCCCCAATGTAACACCCTGATAAATTCTAACATTATTACCAATGATAGTTGTTTCACCAATAACAACACCGGTACCGTGATCTATAAAGAAATTTTCGCTGATTGTTGCACCAGGATGTATGTCTATCCCGGTTTGCGAGTGAGCCATCTCGGTGATTATACGCGGGATAAGCGGGACATCCAGTATATAGAGTGCATGGGCTATCCTGTAATGTATCATGGCGGTTATACTGGGATAGCAAAATATTGTCTCACCATGACTTTTTGCTGCTGGATCTCCCTCATACGCTGCCTGCACATCCATTGCCAGCATGCGACGTATTTCGGGTAACATATCCAGAAATTGAAACATTATCTTCCGTGAACGATGCTCGCATTCTATGCAATCGATAGTTTCATTTTCCGAACATGAAAAACAATAGCCACGTTTTATCTGTTCAGTAAGTTTTCGGGCAATCCCGTCAATAGCTGAACCAATATAATATTGCATATTGTGAGGAGTAATTTCTGAATTTCCAAAGTAGCCAGGAAAAAGCACCATTTTACATTCTTCAACAATCTCTTCTAATTGCTGAATTGAAGGCATGGGAACATCGTGATTTATCCGGTGATATACCTTTTTATATGACTGAGGCTGGCATAATGTTTTTACTATGTT
>DAOLVF010000050.1:0-8608 GCA_035420565.1 Spirochaetota bacterium
ACAGTGGTGGCAAAGGCAAAGGTTGTATCAAAAGGCAACAATTTATCGGTGTGGCAGGTTGATACTTATAATGAAGGGAATGAATTGATTGCCGTTGTTACGGTGACATTTGCAATAAAGAAATGAAAGAAAAAATGCTTGCAAAAATAAACCATCATAATGATGGTGATAAACCACATGGATAGCACTTGATTTTTTTATTATTTATGCTATATATAAAACATATCATATAACTACTAAAGAAAAAATAGTAATATTATAACAGGAGATGATACATGGAAGAAAATAAGGTATATTGTGCTAATTGTTTATATTGTACCGTTTTCAGACATTATGAAGGTGACAGCAAAACTTTTGTGCTTCGTGTGCGGTGCAATAAAAAACAATGGTTGAAACGCTCGGGCGAAGAAAAAGTTCACAAATATTTTACAGTAGCCCGGCGTACAATGGACGAATGCGATTACTATACCGAGACAGGTGACCTCTATCCCTACATAAAAAATTTAAGGAAAGCATTACCGGTCAAGGATGAACTTTACCAGATAGAATCCCATTAACAGTAACTATCGCCAAACACCCGGAATAGTTGTACCACATATACATTTACCGTCATGGAGGTTGGTGCGCATGACATGAAAGCCGCTACGGATAATCAGGTCCCGTCCACATGATGGGCATCGTGTTATTGAACGTTCCCGTATATTACCTAAGTAGATATAGTGTATCCCTGAGCGATATGCTATATCGTAAGCATTTTTTAAAAGTCGAAGGGAAGTAGGGGGAATCCCTGTCATCCTGTGGGATGGGTGAAAGGCGGTAAAATGGAGTGGCGTCTGTGTACCCAGGTGCTCCACAAACCAGTCAACAAGCTTTTGAATTGATGCGCTGTCATCATTATAGGTTGGTATAACAAGATTGGTAACCTCAATCCATACATTCATCTCTTTAAGGATGGTTAATGTTTTTAAAACAGGTTGCAGCCTTGCTTTGCATACTGTTTTATAAAAGTCATCATCAAATGCCTTTAGATCAACATTTGCCGCGTCTATATGCTGGTACAGTTCACGAAGAGGCTCTTCATTGATATAGCCATTGGTAACCATCACATTTTTTATACCCTTTTCATGGGCTTTTATAGCAGTTTCAAGAACATACTCAAAGTTTATTCCTGGTTCATTATAGGTATACGATATAGAAGCACATTCATATTGCAACGCTAACTTTACGCAATCATCAGAGGTAAGCGTATTGCAAAAAACTTCTCCGGGCAGGCTGGTAGATAATTCCCAGTTTTGGCAATGCATACATTTGAGATTGCATCCTACGGTGCCCAGTGAATACGATTTGCTCCCTGGCATAAAATGGTATAGCGGTTTTTTTTCTATGGGGTCAACATGGACTGCGCAAGGTTTTTCATAGATGAGAGAGTATAGTGTGCCATCTTTATTTTGGCGTACACCGCATATACCTGTTTTCCCTTCCTTGATGATACAATTGTGAGGACATAATACACATTGCACACTGTCCCCATCATGTAAGTGATAATACTGAGCCTCTTTCATGAAGCGTTTAAACCTTTAGCGTTAGTTACCTGATAAACGGTTATAGGCATTACGGTAATCCTGATTATTGGGATCACGCTTTAAAGCTTCACCGTACCAGTAGAGAGCTTTGTTTGTATCCTGAAATTTATTTTCATAAAGCCAGCCTAAATATCCTGCTGGCCATGCATAGTCGCTATTATCATTATGAGCTTTTTCTAAATAGGGTACTGCGTCATTATTTTTGCCCAGTTGAACCAGACACCATCCCATGTTAGCCAAACTATACCGGTATGAAGGATCATACCGTAACGATTGTTTAAAGTAATCTGTTGCTTTGTTATATTCAGCTTTTAATAGATATACGTATCCAATCTCGCTTAATGTTTGTGCGTCATCCTTCTTTAACTTTAAAGCTTTGAAGAAGGCTTCGAGAGCTTCATCAAGCCTGTTTAGATTACGGTATCCTATTCCCAAATTTCTCAGCCCCAGTATGTAGTTAGGGTATTTTGATACAGCCATTTTGTACATTTCCAATGCCTTATCATACTGTCCGCGTTTTTCATAAATGACACCTAAATTCATATAGCCTATAACATAGTTGTCATCAATATCAATGGCATTTTTGATGTATGAGTATGCGGTATCCAGATCTCCCCGGTCTAAAAAGATAATCCCTAAATTATTATGTGCATCCACTAAAAACTTGTTCTTTTCAATAGCCTGTTTTAAATACATTTCAGATTTAGGAATATCATAGGCAAATATTCTACTGAGCAGCAGATATGCTTCACCATTATTTTCATTAATTTCTAAAGCCTTTCGGGTTTCTTCTTCACATAATGTCCATTTGTTGGGTATCTTTTTTTCATCAACTTCCTGATAATAACGGGCTAAAGAAAGGTGAGCTTCGTCTAAATTTGGATTAAGGGCTAACGCTTTTTTGCTGCTCTGAAATGATTTTTCAATGAGTGCAGGATCAGTGGTGTTGTAATATTCTCTCAGTTCCCATGAACGCAGCGAGTACGCTTTGCCAAGCCCGGCATACGCAACAGCATAATTGGCATCAATAGAGATGGCTTTCTGATACATCTCGATGGCTTTTGAATAATTTAGCTGATACAATAAATATTTTTGTCCTCGTACAAAATATTCATACGCACTAATATTATTGGTATCATTTTGAACAATTTTATTTTTTGTTTCAGTGGTAATGGCTGTATCATTTTTATCAATGATTCCCAGTGCAATGGAATCCTGTAAGGTAAAAATATCGTTGATAGTTCCTGTTACCTGTACCTGGTTAATAACAGCATGTGACTGCACATCTACAATTTTTGCTGTTATGCGAATTTGATTGCCAGATTTCTGGAAATTACCAACCACCAGGATGCTTGCACCTAATGCTTTGCCTGCTTCTACAGTGTTTTCATCTATAAGTCCCGATTGCGAAAGCTGTAACTCGCCAATTATCTTATCAACATTAACGCGGTCCACAAGAATATATTCCTGAACATTTCTGAGTTTATACGAAATAGTATCAGCAATACCTATACATAGCCAGTCATACGCTGTATCTTTTGAAAGATTGGTAAATGCAGTGACACCTATTACTTTTTTGCCTGGTTTAGCGTTGGCTATACATGCAATGCCAATTATCAAAACAACTACCGCTTTTTTAAAGGATTTCATAGACCCTCTCATACTGATAAATGTGGGATGATAGTAACATTAAAATGAAGCGTATTGTATCATTACATTTTTCTAAAATAACAATAAAGTAACTTTATTTATAGATAATATACTAAAGGTGGTTGAAAAAGTCATGCAAAAAATTAATTTATATATATACTTCTCGTGGTTTACTTCCCTGCTGGGGACCAATATAGCCTAATTCCTCCATCCGCTCAATGATGCGGGCTGCTCTGTTGTAACCAATAGATAAACGTCGCTGAAGATATGAAGCTGATGCCTTTTTAGTGGTTTCAACAATCTTCACAGCCTCAATGAAAAGGTCATCTTCACTTTCCTCATCATCGTCGTCAAATTCCACAAGGCTCTGTTCAATGTCAACATAATGGGGATTGGCTATTTTCTTTAAGAATAACACTACTGATGACAGCTCATCTTCAGAGATATAGGCACCCTGTATACGTATGGGAAAAGAGCTCATCGGCGACTGGTAGAGCATGTCGCCCTTCCCCAGTAGCTTTTCAGCACCATTTTGATCAATGATGGTTCGGGAATCAGTCTTCTGTGCAACCTGAAATGCTATCCGAGCGGGGAAGTTTGCTTTTATGATTCCGGTAATGATATCAACGGACGGCCGCTGGGTTGCAAGTACCAGATGAATGCCCACAGCACGTGCTTTCTGAGCAATGCGTGTAATATATCCTTCTATCTCTTTAGCAGCAACCATCATCAAGTCGGCAAGTTCATCCATAATAATAACGATGTACGGTAAATATTCACCGCTTTTATTGCGCTCTACCATCTGATTGTAGCGGTCAATATCACGGGTATTGTATTCAGAAAGCAGGTAGTAGCGACGCTCCATCTCTAACATGGTCCACTTTAATGCTTTAGGTACCATAAAAGGCTCAATAATGACAGGTGTTAATAGATGAGGAATACCATTATAAACCTGTAATTCCACTAATTTTGGATCAACCATAATAAAGCGGACATAATTAGGGTCATAGTTGTAAACCAGGCTCGTTATGATAGAATGTACACATACCGATTTGCCTGCACCGGTTGCACCGGCAATAAGAAGATGGGGGAGTTTTTTTAGATCAATGATGACCGGTTTCCCCATGATATCTTTACCAAGCCCCACTTTAAGTCGTCCTGATTGATGAGCATATTCCTGTGATGTAATAATATCTTTTACAGTAACGGTTTCCCGCACCTTGTTGGGGATCTCTACGCCGATTGCTTTTTTGCCCGGGATTGGTGCAACAACTCTAACACGCGATGCAGCAAGCGCCATGGCAATATCATCAGCAAGCCCTGCAATGCGGTTAACTTTAATACCCGGAGCTATCTGTAACTCGTAAAGGGTAATAACAGGACCACGATTAACGTTGACAACCCTTGATTCAATGCCAAAATCTTTAAGCGTATTTACAAGCAGCTCAGAGTTTTTTACTACCTCCTGCTTATAGCCAGTTTCATCGTGCGAGTTGTACTGCCGTAAGTAATCAACCGGAATGCTGTAGTGTTGATTGATAGGTATTTCTTCAAATACATTGCGCGCAACCATATCTTCGTTATTGCTAATCTCTTCATTAACTTGCTCAGTATAAATATCAGTTTCACTTATATCGGGCATTGTGTTTTCAGCAATTTCATCTGATTCAGGTAATTCGATAGTTTCTCGGGATTGAGGAATATCATCCTTTATTTTTATTGCAATATTTGCATCATTGGTTGCTTCAGGAACTTGTTCGTTTTCTGCATCTGGTACGATATAGGATGTTTCAATGTGCTGTTGAACATATCCATTGGTGTTATCACCCATACCATGGATAGAAGGTATATCCTTCAATGGCATAATAGGCATAATAATCGATAGTTTGTTTAAATCATCGATAGCAGCCGGGATGGTGTTATTGTCATTAAGGATGTTGTCATATTCAATCAGTTTTGGCTTTCTTTTACCAGGTTTATTATAAATAGTTATTTTTGTTTTTGTAATCCATGGTAACTTTTTATCAGAATCAAAATGCTTGATATGAATCAGCGGGATTGAATCTTTTTGTTTCAAGATAATTATTTTTTTATAAACAATGGCAAAGAGTTTTGCCATTGAATCAATGCTATTATTATTTAAAATATAACTCAATGATATAATACCCAGTAATAGCAAGGAAATCAGCATCAGGGTGATAGTTACTATCCATGTACCGGTTAATCCCATAATAGTTATCAGTACACGATATAATGCCATTCCTACTATACCGCCTGTATAAGGAGTGATGGTTTCAGGATATAATACGGTAAACAGAAGAGAAGCAACAACCATACAAAACGACAGTGAAAAGATATGTTCCAGCACAGGTTCTATAGATTTATATTTTGCTAATCCCCAACCCGTTAAAATCAGAATAGCCACGGTACAATATGATGTTAATCCAAACGAGATGCGAAGAACCTGCGCAATAATAACACCCAATGGTCCTAATACATTCCCTACCGTTGAATTACCCAGCGCCTCATAGTCGGAAATATGAAAGCTAACAAGCGACAAAAAGATAATTATGGCAAAACCCCATAACACCAGGCATACTATTTCAGCCATCCGATTTGACATAGTTCTATTAATGCAAACTCCCCAAAATAAAATTATTTGACCCTGTCATGCTGGACTTGTTTCAGCATCTTTTCTTTAACTGATATCCTGAAATGATCCTGAAACCAGTTAAGGACATGATTCAGGATGACTGTCGCTAAACACCATACCCATATAGTATGCATAATGATACAAGACCAATGCCTATGGTGTAATATCCAAAATAGTTCAAATGCAGCATTTTAAGCATAACAATTAATAACTTCAGCGATAACAGTGCTGCAATAAATGTAACAACCATTGCTATAATGGTTGGCACAACTATCTGGTGAATACCATCTATGGCAAAGAGCTTTCGTGACTCAAGAAGCCCTGCGCCGGCAATGACCGGTATGGCCATTAAAAATGAAAATTTGCCGGCTTCCTCTGGTTGTAATCCTGCCATTAAACCGCCTGCAATGGTGCTTCCCGAGCGTGAGATTCCGGGTAAAATAGCAACAGCCTGAAACAATCCTATGAAAAACGCCTGCCAATAGTGCATCTCTTCACATTTTCGGTTTTTCTTAGTTAATGTATTAGCCTTTATCAGCATGATGCCGTTTGCCACAAGAAGTATACTCACAATAGCGGGGCTTGCCATAGTAGCTTCTACATAGTCATTAAACAGTATGCCAATAATAGCTGCAGGGATTGATGCTATGATAATATGTAAAACAAACCTGCAATTGGGCCCCCAATTTTTTTTATATAGTTCGGCGATAGTTCCCTTAATCAGGGCAACGATATCATGATAGTAAAATATGATAATTGCACACAAACTTGCTAAATGGAGTGCAACATTAAAAAAAAGTTTTATTCCTTCATCCATGCCGCTGAAGATGGAATTAAAATATGGGATGGATTCAAGAAGCGCCAGATGTCCTGATGATGATACCGGGAAAAATTCAGTAATACCCTGGATGATACCCAGAACGCAAAACATCACAATAACATATGCCATGTTAAATCTCCTGAATGATAGTTTCTACCAATGGGGTGTTGTTGGTAAATCGGTGGGCAATCATTTTAACAAGCTTTTTTACCGCTATCGATATATTTTCTGAAGAAGCGTTTTGTGCCAGATGTTTTTCTATGGTGGCGCTTAATTCTTTCTGGAGAACCTGTAAAAATTTATCATTTTTTAATCCTATGAAACCCTTGGCAATAATAGCAGGTGGATAAAGTAGCAAGCCGTCGCCAATGACAATACTTATAACAATAACTCCATCAGAAGATAATGTTTTGCGTTCAGCAATAACCTCATCGGTAATGTCACCAATATAGTTGCCATCTACATAGACAGTTGAAAGTGGGATGCTTCCCCTTTTTTCAAAACTTTTATCGGTAAGCTCAATGATATCACCATTTTTTGCCACAATAATATCTTTAGGTTTTATGTTGAGTGATTCGGCAAGCGCAGCATGTGCTTTTAGGTGACGATATTCCCCATGAACAGGTAAAAAGTATTTGGGTTGGGTAAGGGTAATCATTAATTTTAATTCTTCCTGAGATGCATGACCGGATACATGAATATCCTCATCCTGTTCATAATATACTAAAGCGCCGAGCTGCATCAATGAATTGATAACATTATAAACCATACGCTCATTGCCCGGTATAACCGATGCTGTTATCACCACTGTATCACCGGCACTGATTCTGAAATGCTTGTGTGTACCATTTGCCATGCGATGCAGAGCTGACATTGGCTCGCCCTGCGAACCTGTACACAGCACCACCAATTTTTTATGGGTGTATTTACCGGTATCCTTTGCATCAATGATAAGATCCTTTTTATACTGTAGATATCCTAACTCGGTTGCTATCTCCACATTTTTCTGCATGGTAGTACCCGATATAACAACCTTACGATTGTATTTCTGGGATGCTTCAAGCACTTGCTGGATACGGTGAATATTAGAAGCAAAACTTGCTACAAAAATACGTCCTTTTGATCTGGCAAATATTTCCAGCAGTTTCTTTTTCAATATTATTTCGGATGGTGTGTACCCTGGCTTTGTTGCATTGGTACTATCGCTTATGAGGAGCAGCACATCCTGCTGCCCGTACTCGGCAAAACGATGCAGATCGGCAACCTTGCCATCAACTGGAGAATAATCTATTTTAAAATCGCCTGTATGAATGATTATACCAAGCGGTGTTTTTATGGCAAGCCCCACACCATCGATAATAGAATGGTTAACCAGTAAAAATTCAATGATAAATGGACCAATGTGGATGGTATCTCTGGGTTCAATCTCGATAAATGTGTGCTGGCTTACCGGCCGTTCGGCAAGCCTGCTTGCAACAAGTCCCAGTGTAAGCTTTGTAGCATATACCGGAACGTTAATTTTTTGGAGAAAGAACGGGATAGCACCAATATGGTCCTCATGACCATGAGTAATGATTATACCCTTAACTTTATGCTTGTTTTCCAGAATATAGGTAAAATCAGGGATCATAAAATCTATCCCTGGTGTTTCACCATTGGGGAATGATATACCACAGTCAATGATGAGCATCTCATTGTCGTACTCAATAACAAGCATATTGCCGCCAATGGCATGAAGTCCGCCTATAGGAATAATTCGTATCTTCTTTTCTTTCATAAGCCTGTGTGTCCAAAGCCTCCGTCATTTCGTTTTGTATCTGAAAGTTCAGCTACTACTGTAAAGGTAGCTGGTACTGTTTGAGCAATGATCATCTGTGCAATGCGCATATTGTTCTCTATGGT
>DAOLVF010000050.1:8708-14937 GCA_035420565.1 Spirochaetota bacterium
CTGGTACTGTTTGAGCAATGATCATCTGTGCAATGCGCATATTGTTCTCTATGGTAAATGGTTTCTCACCTAGATTAATAACAATTAATTTTATTTCACCACGATAATCTGCATCAATAGTCCCCGGTGTGTTGAGTAAGGTAATGCCATGATTAATAGCAAGTCCACTTCGCGGTCGTATCTGTGCTTCATAGCCTGGTGGCAATTCAATGGATAATCCGGTTGGTATCAATACCCGCTGGAAGGGCTGGAGAATGACCGGTTTATCCAGAAAAGTATATATATCAGCACCTGATGCACTGTGTGTTACGTAATCAGGTTTTTTTGCACCATGTTTTAGCGTAATCTTTATTGTTATCATAATAATTATATTGAATTATGAATAAATTATATCATGCCATGATATAATTGTTGACATTTTTTTTAATTAGTATATAATTTTTTTAGAAATTAATCTATTATAATTTGTTTTAACAAAACAATGCATGGGACATACTATGCATAAATAGAGTCATAACGTATTGGTACCGTAAAAAAAACAAGAAAAATTTAAGGGATAGTCATGGAAGATAATGGCTTAACTTTTTTTGAAGAAACAGAATTAACGCCTGAAACGTTTGCAGGACTTGAAAAAAAGGTATATGACCTTCGCAACCTTCTGGAAATGGGTATAAGCCTTTCTTCCAATCTGCAATTTGAAAGCCTGGTTGAATCGTTATTATACAGTTGTATTGGTCAGATGTTTGTAGAGCAGGTTGCACTTCTTTTGCAGAAGGATATTGATGTAAACGACTATTACATACACATGACCAAAGGCTATGATACTGAATGTAAGAATGGTATCGTATTACTTGAAACCAGCCCATTAATTGGATTTCTTGCTAATAACCCTTATCCTATAGAATACGAAACGCTATTGGAATTGCCGGATATTGTTGAGGATTTAAAAGCAATAGCATTCTTAAATCCTTATATTGTAGTACCATTGAAATCAAAAGATTCATTGATGGGGATTTTGCTTTTAGGGAAAAAGATATCAGGGGAAGGGTTTACCAATTCAGAAAAAGAATTTTTACATTATGTTGCCCGCTTTGGCGCAGTTGCTGTTGAAAATTCACGTCTGTATTTGATGTCAACACTTGACCGTATGACACGGCTATATATCCATCATTATTTTGAAATCCGCCTCATTGAAGAGATGAAGCGCAGTCAGCGATATAATGTTCCGCTATCGCTTTTAATTAGTGATATTGATCATTTTAAACGATTCAATGATACCTATGGGCATGTGCAGGGTGATAGCGTTTTAAAAGAGGTGGCTCAACTTTTTTTAAAAGATTTACGTAAGATGGATATCCCTTCACGGTATGGTGGGGAAGAATTTGCAGTAATTTTGCCGCAGACAGATCTTGAGCAGGCAGGAATTGTTGCTCAAAGGGTGCGCAAATTGGTTGAGCAACATCAATTTAAAGGGCAGGAAGATGCTTTGCATGTAACTATCAGCATAGGTGTTGCACAGTATGACCCCAATAAGGATAAGGACATCAAGGGGTTCATAGCACGTACCGATAAGGCTTTATATAAGGCAAAACAGATGGGAAGAAATAGAGTTGCCCTCTTTAAGTAAAATGTCGATAGTAAATGGTATAGAATACATCATACCATGAAAGGATAAACAATGGATTTACTTGAACAGTTTAAAGAAGCGCTGAAACTGGAGCAAGAGGGTAAATTCCATGAAGCATTAACGTTATATACATCTATTATTACCGTGGATAATTCCTTCAGAGCAGCTTTGTTAAATTTAGGGTCATTGTATTATCGCATGAAACGTTATAGTGAAGCTCTGGATAGCTTTATGGGAGCACTTAAGCTTAAAGAGGATTATATTGTGCTATTCAATATAGGTACCCTTTTTT
Source organism: Spirochaetota bacterium (assembly GCA_035420565.1). Taxonomy (GTDB): domain Bacteria; phylum Spirochaetota; class UBA4802; order UBA4802; family UB4802; genus UBA4802. The sequence continues at coordinate 10,628 of DAOLVF010000050.1, forward strand.
TCAGGATTGGACAGTATAAAAAAGCAATAGTGGCTTTGAATCAATGTAAAAAATTGAACTCTGATTTTGTAATAGCTTTGCTTGTAAAAGGTATAGCTTTTAGTAAGTTAAATCACTATAAAGCAGCTCTTGCATGTTTCAAGGAAGTACTGGAAAAAAATCCTGAAAATAAAGTTGCGTTGACAGCCATTGTCCTTCTTTTCTATGAACAAAAAAATTATAGTGGCGCATTATATTATTTGCGTAAATATGAAGGTTATTACAAATCATTTCGCTTCAAAGATATAGCACAGGATATAATTTTGAAATGTGCCAGACATGAGAGCGCTGAACTTATACATTTTTCATTACAGAAGAAAGAATTTAAAAAATTTGATGAGTTTGTAGCGACAGTTCCTGAAACAATTTTTAATGATAGTAAGGGCGATATTGCGTCAAAGATTAAGCACCTGGAAAAGCACATTAGAACAACACCTGAAGCAGAATCGCTGCTATCATTAAGCCTGTGTTACCTGTTTCAGGGGAACAGTCAAAAGGCGATTTATTATTTAGCACAGGTTACACAATCGAGTTGATAGTGTAGTCACAATAAAAAAAATGTAACCCCACCAAGAATTATTATGGCAATGACAATTTTTTTTGCAACCATAGGATAATTTTGCTTAATGTTACTCCAGACTAGTGCGCATACTACTCTACAGGAGTGGCATAGATAATAATATTTTTCAATGAAAAGTAAGGGATGTGGATTAAATATCCAATATTAAATATAGATGTATGATCGCAAGCTAATTACCATTTATTGTGTAGGCAATAACACTTCAGAGGGCGGTCCCATATGGTATTGACTGATGCCTCTGCTTCCAGTTCTTTTCGATACTTCGTTTGCGGTAAGGAATACAGGTAAATGCCTGCATACGGCATTTTGCTTCTTTGCAGAATCGTTAATGTTAATAAAGAGAAAGATAAAGGTGTTCAGGGGTGGCTCGTAGTGCTCAGCATAGGAGTTTAAGCAACGTTCAATCTTTGATGGTGACAGGTAGTTTATCCAATGTTCATAGATTCCTTTTCCCGGAGTTATTTATATATTACCAATAACTATCGAATATAATCGTATCTAAAAAAATACGGTAAACGAATTATTAATGGTACTATTAATCATTTATAAATATTAGGAATATAGTACACTGATAATAAAAAAGGCGCTTTTTTAAGGCGCCTCATCGGTGGTATCACTTATACTTATCCTGTATGATGGGATATCGTTCTTTTTTAAAATTTTTCTATATTTACTAATTTGATTTTCATCAAGGTTGGTTATTCGCACTTTATAAAAGTAACCTTCTTTTACAACTACAACTGGTTTATCAACAAGCCCTTCTATCTTTTCTTTTAATTTATCAGCATTGAGCTTTGAATAAAATGCCCCGGTTTGTATTGCAATGCCACTTCCAATGCTTGATTGTTCATAGGTGTTTTTCTGATAGTTAGTATCCTCAACAGCTTCTCCAAATACACCAACATCACTGGATTTGTTACCCGGCTGCGAATCATTGCCATATGATACTACGGATATCCCCACTTTTGCTTCACCTTTTTCAAGCATACCCAGATCTCTGGCAGCTTTATATGATACATCAAGTATCCTGTTTTTTTTGAATGGCCCCCTGTCGTTGACAGTAACCTGTATTTTTTTCCCATTCTCTAAATTTGTTACCATAATGATGCTGCCAAAGGGAAGCGTGCGGTGAGCAGCAGTATATTTGTTCATGTCAAATGGTTCGCCAGATGCAGTCAATCTTCCTTGAAATTCTCTTCCATACCAGCTTGCCATGCCAACCTGATAGTAGTTTGATTTTTCATCGGTGTTTGTGGCTGAAACATTTGGATTCATGTCTGAATAAACAGGCGAATCATTTGCAGTAGAATTTTCTTCATTCTGCCCAAAGGTAAATGTATCGTTGCGTTTGGTCATAACGCTGTTGGGCGCACATGATGACAAAAGACTGATCATGAGAACTATCGCCCATACTATATATACTGGATAATTACGCATAAATTTCCTCCTTGTAAAAGCCATGAAATTATACAGACAGTCATCCGGGGTATCTGCATAGTAATTATCGGAATTATGTAAATACTGCTTTATTTAATTTTCAAAATAAAAAATGATGCTTGACCAAATAGAGGTAATCCGCAAGGTTACCTTTGATTAAAAGTTTAAAAAAATATGTTATGAAGATAGTTGCAAGTAAACCAACCATTACACGAAAAGAATTAGAAGGAGTGCTGGATTGTCTTATCCAGGATAATTTAGCTTCGGGTTCTGTTGTTAAGCAGTTTGAGCAGGCATTGAGCACTACCATTGGCTTAAAGTATGCTCTTGCTACCAACTCAATTTATGGAGCTTACCATTGTATATTTTCTGCTCTTGGTATTACAGCCGGTGATGAGGTTATTATTCCATCATATTTTGATGCTGCACCGCTCAAGGCATGCCATGTTGTTGGCGCTATCCCTGTTCTGGTTGATATTGCCGAAAACTGTTATCATCCATCAATAGAAAATATACAGGGAGCTATCACACAAAAAACAAAAGCGATAGTTATTGGGCATACATTTGGCTTTCCAGCGCAGTTAGACCTTAATGATAGTGCAATTCCATGCATTCTTGATATTTCCCATGCTATTGGTATGGATGCTGGCGAGCTTTTTGATACAGCGCCATCATTTGCAGTTGCATCGTTTGCTCCATCAATGATGATTACCACGGAAATGGGTGGTATGATATTTACCAATAATTCGCGCTATTTTTCATATATTCGCGATATACGGAATGGAATGCCCCGTGAACATATTGCTGGATTTGAATATTGCATGAGTGATGTGCACGCTGCAATGGGTATAAATCAGTTGCTTAAATTAAAGGATTTTGTTAAACGAAGGCGTTATATAGCTCGCATATACTACGATGCATTGAGTAAAACCCATCACAGTACCTTTTATGCTTTTAGTGAGCACTTTACCTATCAGGTATTTCCTGTTTTGTTTGATGCTCAGCCAGATATTGTTGATAAGTACTTTAAAAAAAATGCAATAGAGATTTATCATCCAATTGATGTGCCACTGCATCAGTATATGAAACTGCGTAATCTTGATTTTCCTCATAGTGATAGATTGTCCAAAAAGCTGTTTTCATTGCCAATGTATCCTGCTCTGACAAAACGAGAAATAGAAAAGGTTGCAAGGATAGTAACCATGCTTGCCTGAAAGATTCAGGTAATTATTCATGGGGCAGATTGTTGTCAATAGAAGAATTGAAATCATGGTGATAGTATACGTATTGTTGAACTGGTTATAGTTTTTGTATGGTTCAGTAAAGGTGATAGTAGTTTATTATTGTGGCATTGTGGTATCGGAAGGTTGTGTATTGCTCCATATTGTTAAAACAAGTTTACAATTATATTGATTTGATTATAATATTATTCCATGCATTATTATATTGTTGCGAGGTGAAAATACCATGTATATACTAACAGTTGAAGATTATATCTCAGCCGCCCACCAGCTTATAGGGTATAAAGGCAGATGTGAAAATATTCATGGGCATAACTGGAAGATTGAAATATCGGTGTGTGGTGAAAAGCTCAATGACATAGGAATAATGATTGATTTCCATGATCTTAAAGCCATGATTAAAGAAGTTCTGGATGAATTTGATCATAAAAATTTAAATGACGTCGATGCATTTAAAAGTTTAAATCCCAGCTCGGAACATTTGTCAAGGATTATCTATGAAAAGATGAGTATCAAACTGGGGCAATATTCAAAAGATAACAATACAGAAATAAAATTATTGAGTATAGTGGTATGGGAATCTGCAACATGCCGTTCTGCATATCAAAATAATTTTTTGAATAGTACTTGATTTTTTTTTATATCTGTGATTAGTGGTTGAGCAATAAACAATAAAATAAATTTTATTATTATAAAGGAGTAAAAGTATTATGAAGAAGATTGCATCTCTTATTCTTATCGCTGTATTTGCAGTTGCTGTAGCATTTGTTGGCTGCAAAAAAGAAGAAGCACCAGCTCCAGAAGAGCAGGTTCAGGAACAGCCAGCAGAGCAGGCTCCAGCTGAAGCTCCAGCACAGAAGTAATTAAACTTCAATTTTATTGGCAAGAGGGACATCAATGATGTCCCTCTTTTGTTAATAGAAAGATAATCTGTATTAATTCTTCATTTATTTTATTATGGCAACCTCTAAAAATTTCCTTTTACATACAGATTGCCGCCTGATTTTAAAGAA
>DAOLVF010000051.1:0-14822 GCA_035420565.1 Spirochaetota bacterium
ATATGGTTATTGTATTAATAGGTTTTTTTAACTGATGACTAATGAACAAAGTTCTTTAAGGGTATTGTACCATCCCACCATGGGTACTGATGATTAGTATATCCAATCAATAAACGGGCGATTACATTCATTATATCAAAAAATTATATACATATGCTGCTGAAAACTATTGTATACCATAGGTAAAATTATTTTAAAAGCGACCTGAAAAAGATATAAAAAAATTAATAACTTGCAATTTTCCAACCCCTGTGAGTACGTTTTTATCATTATTATCATTAATGGTACAATATTATTTCAAAGGAGGCTGTATATGAAGCGTATAGTAGGGGTTGTTGCTGTAGTTGTAGTTGTTTTTGTTTTCATCGCGGCTGACAAAACACCTTCGGCAGAGGAGCTCATCGATGTGTTAGGACTACGTCATTCAAAGGTATTTTGTAAATATGGAGTTCCCGTTAAAATGTATGTTGACAGAGGACCAACAAAAGAAGAAGATTATATCATCTTTGATTATTTACAGTTTGGTTTAGTATTCCACCATGAAATGATACGACAGATATTGTTTTATCCGGAATGGAAAGGTGGAAAAATCAGAAAAATTGATATTGGTATGAGCAAAGATGAGGTAATAAAAATTATGGGGGAACCACAGGAAGAGGTTGCTCTTAATGATGGCCGTACACGTATTACCTATTTAGAACCCGATAAATACTTTGATGTGATTTTGTCAACCAGCAATGTAGTAAACATGATTCGCTTTGAGGTAAAATAGTTTAGTTTTATTATAGTGGGGAAGAGCATGAGTTTTGAAGTGCCTGTAAGCCTGGTTCAGTTTTTATTACCGCCAATGTGTTTTGGACTCCTTATTGGGGGATTTATATTATATGTCTATATGTACTGGAAGTATAAAAATTCTTTATATTTTGCTATTGCTTTTTTTGCACTGTTAGGGACGCTTTTTGTTGGTAGCGAGACAATGATACTGTCATTTGGTGGATGGCTGCACAATCGCTCAGTATCTGTTCATTTTCACCGATTGGAACAGACAGCAGGGATTTTTTATCTTTTTGCTCTTCCTTATTCATTAAACAAATTACTGATTTTAAATAAGCGGTTTTTTAAAATAAATACTATTTTAGCATATATTGGATTAGCTTATGCTGTTATAGCTACTATCGGTGCATTTGTATTCCCTGACCTTTTTATATCGCTAACAAAACATAAAGCTACATGGATGTACTATGAAGCTGATTATGGACGAGGACAGGAAGGCATACTGTATGCTATTCGTGATGTTCTTCTGGGTATCTATATAATTTACAGTATCGTTGCTGTGATGATAGATATGATTTTGCACAGGAACTATCGCTATTTGTTATATCCTGCGTTAGGTTTGTTGTTTGCATTTGCTGGTGCTGCCATTGATACCTTACATGTACATACACAGGTATTCTATGACCTCTTCCCCAATGTCTATTTTTCACGGTTCAGTGTTGGTATTACACTTGCAATAATGTTTTTCATGTCATCTGTTACAAGTATGTTCATAAACTATGCACAGGAATTGGAGATAGCTCATAAAATAATAAGCATATCCGAAAAGAAATACAGATTTCTTGTTGAAGGTACCAATGACTGTATATTATCATTTGATTCTAATTTAAATATTACTACAGCAAACCGTGCAGCATATGAACAGCTTGCCGTCAGGAGAGGGCTGGAGTCTGCAACATCATTTTATGATCTGGTTTACTTGCCGGAAGGTGAAAGCGACCTGACATTGCAGATAATTAAAGAAAAGATAAACATGCTTTTTACCGAGGGAAATCCCATCAATTTAAAAATACAGCTAAAGTCACGCGGCACTTTAGAGCCAAAAGAATATACTATCCGCTTTGAGCATATAGTGATTGATGACCGAAATGAAATATTGATGAAGGCAACATCAGTTCTGGATGAGAATATATTAAAATATATTGAAGCTGAAAAGCTAAAACTATCCATTGGAAATTATCTGATTGCTGCTGAAGAGATATGTAACCGGTTGGTTTTGAATTTACCAAAATATCTTGATAAAAAAACTACAAATACTATTAAATTAGGTTTACGTGAAATAATCATCAATGCCATAGAACATGGAAATTTAAATATTGGCTTTGAAGAAAAAACGCAGGCAACCAATAATGGCAATTATTTTGAATTTGTTTTAAGCAGGCAAAAAGATCCCAATTATAAAGACAAAAAAGTTACTATAGAATTATTACTCAATTGCAACAAGGTTATGTATAAAATAGAAGATGAAGGTAATGGATTTAATTATAGAGATATTATTCAAAAAATTCAGAATACTGTTGATGATGATATGCTGGCACATGGAAGAGGTTTGCGCATGGTATACAATATTTTTGATGAGGTTAAATTTAATAATAAGGGCAATCAGGTTTTGCTGGTGAAAAATTTTTAAGGAGCTAATTATATGAAAAAACCGCATGTTATTGTACGAAGATGTGATGATTATGATATGTCGGCAATTTCTGCTATTATAAATGAGTCGGTGAATGATTTAAAATTAAAAATCCCCATTCAGGAAAACGTTTTTATTAAACCAAATGTGGTAACAGCAAATAAACAATATATCTTCAACTCGTATACCCATCCGGCTGTGGTTGAAGCTATGGTTACTGTGCTAAAAGATAAAAGCATAAATAATATTATCATTGGCGAATCAGGTGGATATGGCATACCTTCCCGACTATTCCTTAAAGAAGCAGGATATTTTGATCTTGCTGAAAAGCTTAATGTTCCTGTTGTAGATTTGAATGAGCATCCCGTTGTTAAAGTAAAACTTTCTAAAGCTAAATGGCACAAAGAGATAGAATTATCAAAATATATTGCAGAAGCTAACTTCAAAATATGGATGCCAAAGCTTAAATACTATCCAATAATCCACTGGCTTGTGATGTGGTTGCATCGTATATTATGAACTATCGCCCGCAGGATGTTTTGCATTTACAGCTTGCACATGAACGCGGATATGGCTCATTGCAATTAAAAGACATTAATATTACCGGGGATATAAGCATTGATAAACTACGAGCAAAACCAAAAGGTCAGCGTAAACTGTTTCAGGTACTGCAAGAGCTTGACACGCCTCTTACATTTTATTCAGGGTATGCACCCAATACTGACATTATCTGTGATGGCGGTTGCGAAGCAGCTATTAAAGGTTGTTTGGGAACTATTGAAAAACGAAGGCCTGGTTCATTAAAGAAAGCAAAGAAGGGCGCAATTGTTACCGGTATTTACAAAGGTGATATTGTTGTGCCCGATGGCAATGTTTTGCTTGTGGGAGATTGCACAAAAGTTGATGGCAAGCTTGTGGCAAAACGGGTAATGCGGATTAAAGGATGTCCTATTGGCGCACGAAATCTTTTTATACCTGTGCCATTGCTGTTTGGGTTGCCCAGCCCAATGTTTGATATCCGTGATGCATTCCTGTTTATCGTTAACTCTATTCAGAAGGTGTTTAACATTGTTAAATACAGATGGGTGCTAAAACAATAAACAATGCTGGGCGATAGTTACTGCTTATTAGTTTTGCACTGATAAAATAATTACACTGCCATATTACAATTTGCTGTATACTAAAGTTATGAAGAATAGCCCGTATAGAGGACTGCAAGAAGTATTGCAGGTTTTGGGCTGATGCTTTTCAGCACATGAGGAATGGTTGAGTGGTAAAAAATGCTGTCGCCCTGCTGCAATGTTTCTTCTTTATCGTCTAATTTTATCTTCATTGCTCCTTCCAGCATATATAGAAATTCCTCGCCTTCATGTGTTGATAATTCCTCTGTATAATAAACATTACTTTTCAAGGTGACAATAAAAGCTTCCATATGGCGGGATATAACGCCGGAGGACAATGAAAGATATTCATAATCAGGGTGTTCTTTTACTCCGGATATACTTCTCATAATTTTTTTTCTATCGATTTTTCTGATTATGGTGTATGAACGACTTGAGTCTAAGTCAAAAATTGAGCCGGTTGAAACTTTGAGCGCATTGGTTATTTTAATAATTGTTCCTAAATCGGGATAAATTGCTAATGATTCAACATCCTCTAAATATTTATGATCAATACCGGCATTTTTTGCTAACGTTGCACTATCAACACCCTGCATCTGGCGTATTTGACGAATCCGTGTGCCAACCGGTATATTTTCTTCTTCCTTTTGCTCGTTTTCCTGATAATAACCTTTCAGATCATCTAAAAAGTTTTGATAATCTTTGCTTTTTATATTGGATTTCATTATGCCCTCACTACTATATAGTGGATTGAAATACTATACGTTACTGCAGCATTGTCAACAATATTCTTACATTTTGGCAACTATAAATGTTTTGCACCTGTAAAACAAGCTTTACAAGCAACGATGTTTACTAATGATTGTGTTGTACTTATAATAAGTGGTTTATATGGTAGCAATTTGTTATGTAAATTATTTATAAAAGAGGATGTTAATCAATGGTTACTATCTTTAAAAAACAAAATTTACGCATCCATATGATAGGCATTTGTGGAGTGGGGATGAGTGCGCTTGCCGGTATGCTGCAGTCACAGGGACACATGGTTACTGGCTCGGACACTGATGTTTATCCACCAATTAGTACACAGCTTGAAAAATTACAGATACCGGTATGCAAAGGATACAGCTCTGATACTCCGGGAAAAATTAAACCTGATATCGTTATTATAGGTAATGCTATTAGCCGCGGTAATCCTGAGGTTGAACTGGTGCTCAATAACCGGATACCTTATTTCTCGATGGCTGGTGCATTATATAATTTTTTTCTTTATGATAAAGAAGTCATTGGAGTTGCAGGAACACACGGGAAAACAACCACAACATCGTTACTGGCATATATACTTGAACAGGCTGATATGAATCCATCATTTTTTATTGGCGGCATCCCTAAAAATTTTGAAACAAATTATAAGGTTGGCAGCGGCAGGTATTTTGTTATAGAGGCTGATGAATATGATTCGGCATTTTTTGAAAAGATGCCAAAATTTATTATGTATCGTCCGGTGCACTGCATCATGACATCGCTTGAGTTTGATCATGCTGATATATATAACAATATTGATGAGATTGCAGTATGGTTTACACGGTTGCGCAATCTCATTCCTGCAAATGGATATATTGTTTATAATAACGCCTATAGTAATTTAAGCACAATAAATAATGATGCGCTATCCTCAACGGTTAGTTATGGGAAAATGAGCGCAGATTGTTGTTATCGGTATCAAAATGAAGTTCTTACCATTACAATGGATGACATGGCAATCAATGTAACGCCACACATATATGGCGACTTTAATCACCAGAATATAACTGCGGCGGTTGCTATGGCTCTGACCCTTCAAGTTCCTGTTGGGGCGATAGTTATGGCAATCAATTCATTTCAGGGAGTAAAACGCAGGCAGGAGATACTCTTTTCAAATGACTATCTAACAATAATAGAGGATTTTGCCCATCATCCTACCGCTATCAGCAATGTTTTGACACAGGTGTCAGAGCATTACAGCGATGCTGCCATTGTTGCAATCTATGAGCCTCGCTCCGCAACCAGCCGGCGGAATGTATTTCAAGATGAGCTTCCTTTAGCTTTTTCAAAAGCACATAAGGTAATTATGAAACGACCCTATAGATTGGATAAGGTGCCGGCGCACGAACAGATTGATATTGATAGGGTCATTAACAAACTATGCCAGATGCAAATACCAGCCTGTGTTTTAGGGAGTGTTAACGAAATAGTGCAGGAAGCATTTAGTGGATTGAGCAATAAACGCACGGTCATGGTGGTAATGAGTAATGGTGGTTTTGATGGCATATATGAACTTTTGCTTGCTCACACAAAAAATGTATTTGCATGAGTAAATTTTAAAAAAAAAATTTCTTGACATTACATAATTGTTTTATCTAATGCTATCAAGTCATTTGTTGAAATTGTATTATATATGATGATTAAAAAATGTAACATCGTGTTTTATGTGGTATGGTGGTGGCGCCAGGATTACATATATCCGGGCGAGTAAGGAAGTTTTTTACATATGCAAATCCTTGAAGGCTACGGATGCTATATGTTAACCGTAGCTTTTTTATTTTTTTAAAAAATGCATATTTTAAATCTGATTATTTAAATTTATTGTAAGGAGGATTTCATGGCAAAAGATTCAACCAAAATACAATTACCTGAAAGGGAGATGCCCCGTCAATGGTATAATATCACAGCAGATCTGCCAAAACCGTTAGACCCACCCATAAGTCCTGCAACAGGGAAGCCGGTAACACCTGATGAATTGCATGCGATTTTCCCCATGGGACTGATTGAACAGGAAGTAAGCTCAAAACAATATATTGATATACCTGAAGAGATATTGCACATTTACCGACTATGGCGACCTTCACCACTTTTTAGAGCACGAAGGCTGGAGGCGGCATTGGGCACCCCGGCAACTATCTATTATAAACACGAAGGTGTTTCTCCGGCTGGCAGCCATAAGTTAAATACAGCTGTGGCTCAAGCATATTTTAATAAAAAAGAAGGTGTTAAAAAACTATCAACCGAAACCGGAGCAGGGCAATGGGGTAGTGCTCTGGCACTTGCCGGTAATTTTTTTGGTATTGATGTACATGTTTATATGGTACGGGTAAGCTATGAGCAAAAACCATATCGTAAATTTATGATGGAAACATGGGGTGCCAAGGTTACCCCAAGTCCCAGTAATATTACCAATAGCGGCAGGGAAATTTTAAAGCAGGATCCTGAAAGCCCTGGAAGCCTTGGCATTGCAATAAGCGAGGCAGTAGAAGAAGCTGCACAGAGCAAGGATACCAATTATTCACTGGGGAGCGTGTTAAATCATGTCTGCCTGCATCAAACCATTATAGGTCTGGAAACATTAAAACAGTTTGAAATGGTAGATGATTATCCTGATGTAGTTATAGGTTGTGTTGGTGGAGGTTCTAATTTTTCAGGGTTGGCATTCCCATTTGTAAGGGATAAGATCAATGGGAAGGATATAAATATCATAGCGGTTGAACCGTCGGCATGTCCAACATTAACAAAAGGAATTTATACGTATGATTTTGGGGATGTTGCTAAATTGACGCCAATTATGCCCATGTATACATTAGGGCATTCCTTTATACCGCCATCAATCCATGCTGGCGGATTGCGTTATCATGGTATGTCGCCTCTGGTTAGCTACTTGTATCATGAGGGATTAATCAGCGCCATGGCACTGCATCAAAATGAATGTTTTGAAGCTGCAATTTTATTCTCAAAGACTGAAGGTATTATTCCTGCTCCGGAGTCATCCCATGCTATACGGGCAGCCATTATTGAAGCGCAGAAAGCAAAGGAAGAAGGCAAAAAGAAGACTATTGTATTTAATCTAAGTGGTCATGGCCATTTTGATTTAGCATCATATGATAAGTTTTTATCAGGACAGTTAGAAGATTATGATTATCCCAGAGAATTAATTGACAAAGCATTACATGATTTGCCAAAAGTTGTGAAATAATGAAAGTTATAAAAATCAGTGGATGGTATAGCGAGGCTGTTTTAAAACAGCCTTGTTTTTTTATGAACCCCGTAATGATTGAAAGTGGAGGCACATTACAAAGCGCCTGAAAAACTTTTTGTTTTGACATTTGCATTCTGGATTTTTTATTATGAGTTGTTGGACATATTTTTCAATGGAATGATAGTATGAAAAGAATAGTTTTTATTATTTTGCTATGTTTTATGAGCTGTTCTCAAAAACAGTATCAGGACTACATACCCAATACAGCGCAATGTATCTATGATGAATCACATAACAACTCATGGCGTTTTTTTGATCACGGGTATTGCGGCTATTCAACTATTGCACAATTTTTAAAGAACTATGGCATCCCACCGTCTATTACCATAAAACATCTGGATGAATGTATACAACAGTGTTACAGGTCAGGATATACCAACACGCTATTAATACTTTCAGTTGCAAAGTATCAGCAGTTTGATAGTGGTGAGGTAGATGCACTATGTAATTTTGTTAAAAAAGGTGGATTGCTTTTTGTCATTGCTGAGCATGAGAATATGTATAACAGTGCACAATTTTTAAATGCTGTAACTACAAAACTGGGCATACAAATCAATAATGATGCAGCGGGAAACGGTTCCACACCATTACAGTCAATTGATAATCTCAATAATAGTGCATACTCTAAAGTATTTACATTAAAGAATGTTTTGCATATGCTTGCTGCTTCATTATCCGGGATGAATAAAACGAATAGTTCGTTTGAAATTTTATTGTGCGATGACACAACTGATAAGGTCATCGCTGCGGGCTGCATATATGGTAAAGGCAGAATGCTGGTGGTTGGTGACAGCGAGATGTTCTGGAATGGCGATGGTAAGGTTGGTATCAATGCAGGTGATAACAGAGCATTTTTTAAAAGTTGTGTGGAGTGGCTTCTTAAAAAAAGGCTCAATAAGATTGTGCATCACACCACAAATGTCCGTTGTTTTGACCCGGAAAATTCAATGGTTCAGATTGATAATTCATGTTCCGGGATACAATGTTTTATGGATGCACTTAAGGAAAAAATTCCTTCAATTACCACTGATAGTAATATAACAATTGTTGTGCATCCACAGCCACAGTTTACTGTTAAAGAAGGTAAGCGTACCATTGTATTTATTGAACCATATCAAAATCTCATGTCTTCAACGGTATGGGGAAATCAACTGTTAAAGGCTGGAGCAGTAAATCCTTCGGTGTATGTATCGTTTGCAAAGTCTGCAAAAATACAAATTTTGCCGGCGTTTATTACTAATGGCGATAGTAACTATTATATGGTAACTATCGCCCATGATAAAAATTCCTTAGTGTTTAACAGCCTGGCCGCTTTGCTATCCCACCGAAGCGATGGCATGCTTTTCAAAATTCCGTCGGCGTTCTGGGGCGAGGTGGCACATCCCGGTTTGGAGGTTATAAACGATGGTATCCCGATGTATCAATCCAGTGATTATACTGATGCTGGATATATGTATGCTGACAGCAAACTATTGATAGTTGGTGATGCTGATGCTATTGCCAATCAAAATAACAATACACAAACTTTTAGTGCGATAGTTACTATGGTAACAAACTGGATTCAAAAAGGTAGCCTATAACAGTTTATATCTTGACTGAATTGTATGATACTTCATACATGTGATATGAGAAGTTGTATAGTATGCAAAATAAAAGGATGGCACCTATGAAAACGATTACCATTATGCCCTGCCTTGACATGAAAGAAGGGAGAGTTGTGAAGGGTGTTAATTTCATAAACATCAAAGATGCAGGCGACCCGGTTGAGAATGCAGTGTATTATCAACATGAAGGTGCCGATGAGCTTGCCATGCTTGATATTGCTGCGACAGTGGAAAATCGCAAAACTCGTCTGGAATGGGTAAAAAATGTTTCCGGTGTTATTACCATGCCTTTGACTGTTGGTGGTGGAATTAGAAGCATTGAAGATATTGAACTGGTATTGGAAGCTGGCGCATCCAAAATATCAATGAATAGTGCTGCGGTAAAAAATCCTGATAGTATTGATGAAGCCGCTAAACGGTTTGGTACAGAAAAAATAACAATAGCGATTGATGGTAAGCGAAATACCGCTATGCCTTCAGGTTTTGAGGTAGTTGTTGCGGGTGGTACCATATCTACCGGAAAGGATGTTGTAGCATGGGCTATTGAATGTCAATCGCGTGGTGCCAGCGTTATTTTACCCACCAGTATGGATGGTGATGGAACATTACAGGGGTATGATATACCATTTACACGAGCTATTGCTGAAGCTGTGAATATTCCGGTGGTTGCTTCTGGTGGTGCAGGCAAATTAGAACATTTTTATGAAGCAGTGGTTGAAGGAAAAGCCAGCATTTTGCTTGCAGCATCAGTGTTTCATTTCAGGACTTTCACAATAAAGCAGGTGAAAAATTACTTAAGGGGAAGGGGAATAGCTGTAAATTTGTAAATAAATGAGCGGGTGATGGGAATCGAACCCACGCTATCAGCTTGGAAGGCTGAAGTTCTACCATTGAACTACACCCGCTTTAAAACCATATGCACCACTGTGGTGCGATCATACCATTTTGTCAAGAATTTAATACGATGATAATTGCCACCTGTTTTCTTTTCCCACTTATCTTTAGAGCAATTATTTACCCTTATAAGATTATACAATGTTAATAAGTCCGAAGCGATTGCTCATAAAATAAAAAAAATACTTGTAAAAACTATCTTTATAATTACAATCTATCAAAATTCTAAATAATTAACAATTTATTTTAAATTATGTATTATATGTAGTGTATACTTTTTTTATTATCAATAATTCAAAAAAGAGGGAATTCAATGGAAACAACATTTTATTCGTTAGCTACAAAAACTAATTTTAATAAGGCTTTAAACCATTTCTACAGGGTTAATGATGTGGTGGATGAGATTGAATCAGGTAGAAATTTTGCAGATGCAGTCAATGTTATGCTGGCTGAAGGGGATTTAACTGTTGACCAGGTATTACCAATGATCGGTGCAATAATAAAAGATAAATATCAGTATTCCTATGATTCATATAATGTACCGGTAACAATTAATGATTTCAGCAAAATAGTTGAAGAAACATCAAAATGGACAGCACTTGATATAATTCTTGTGTATTTTACCGTTAACAGCGAACCTTTTTTAATAAATCCTAAAAATATGATTCATTGGGAACGTGTCAGGGATATTGTTAGGGACCAGCTTATGGTTATTTACGTTAAAAAAAAGAAAGAACCAAATCCAAAAGTGGAAAATGATGCTATAAATGCAATTGAAGAGATGATGGCTGGCAAGGATGTTTTTATCAATAAAGAGTTCATAGATGAAACAGTTGCGGTCCGGGAGGCCAAAAAGCAAATTGCTCCAGCTGAAGCGGCTGCAGCAGGAAAGAAAAATATGACTCCCAAATATGCGGTGACAGTTACCAATGAGTTATTTCACAACGGGAACGTGGAAGCATGGAAGCGTATTATTGAAAGCTTTAAAGTATCGCATCCTGATTTAGACGTCTTGATATTCCATGAAGGTGAAAAGATTAATGATATCAACTCCCTCTTTAAATGGGGAAAGGTTAAACACGGTGATCCAATCTTATTTCAGGTGGTTGGTGAAAATATCAGAAATGTATCAAAATTACAGAAATATCTGTTTGAAGGTGCATCACCCAGGTTTGAACAATTTTTAAAGATAGCAGTAGGAAAAGTTTTAAATCTATTTTAATGTAATGTGCGATAGAACATTTTAAAAGAGAGGGTTGTATGGAAAATATAGTTTTTTTTAATAAAGATTTTACCGGTGTTGATAAAAAGCAATATAAAGAATTGGGAATTAGAGGTCGTCGTGCTGCTGATTTAGCAAAGATGGGTTTGCCAATAGCTCCTGGATTTATTGTTGATGCAGAGTTAACAATGAAATTGCCAAAGGTGAATGTTAAACAGCTTATTAAAAGCTATGTTGATAAAATTGAAAAGGACATGAAAAAAGGGTATGGTGATACTGAAAAACCACTTCTTCTTAAAGTTGTGTTAAGTTCAGATCTTAATGTTCCATTTTTTCCATCAATACATAATGTTGGTTTAAATGATGCAATTGTTACTGCTTTTGCAAAATTTACCGGTGAAGATTTTGCATGGGGTGAGTATAGGTTTTTACTGAGAAGCATAGCCTCAAAGATTTATGGTATTGATGAAAAAGAACTGGATGAACTGGAAGGGAAGCTCCCCAAAAACGCAAAAGCAAAAGAATATAAAGAAGTAGTTACAAAATATAAAAAGTTTTTGGGGGATAAGTTTAGTGAGGATGTATATGATCAGTTAGGCCTTATTTTGAAAGGGGCTGCTGCACGGTACTGTGATTCGGATATTGATGTTGATGATTCACTGGCAATAACTATTCAGGCAATGGTGTATGGCAACTTTGGCCAGAATTCCTTTGCAGGAAATTATTTTACCCGCAATATTATTACCGGTGATGCACTTATTCAGGGCGATTTTTTGCAGAATGAGTTTGATGTTGACCGTGGCACTCCAAAAGATATTGCAAAGATTGATAAAAAATACTATGATAAATTAGTTGAAATTGCAAAAAAAGTTGAGGATAACTTTAAAGAGATACGGAATATCAAGTTTACTATTGAAGAGGGTAATTTTTGGCTCATTGAACAGCGCGAGGTTGATGAAAAATCAACTCAGGCACATATAAAGACACTCCTTGATCTTAATACACGTAAGGTTGTAAGTTCAAATTTTTTAATTGAATCTATTAAGCCCAGTCAACTTAATGAACTTTTACACCCTGTTATTGATCCCCGAACAACAAAGAATGTAAAGTCTATAAAAGGTGGAATTGCCGGGTCAACCGGTGCAGCAATAGGACGAGTATTCTTTTCAACCGACAAGCTGCTGGAAGAATACAAACGTTCGGTGATGCATGGTGGGGATACCAACCTTATACTTGTTATGCCTGCAACTTTTGCAGAAGATGTGAAAGCTATCGAGGTAGCCCGTGGGGTTATTACATCAGAAGGTGGCTTTTCTTCACATGCTCCGGTTGTGGCACGAAGCTTAGGTAAGGTTGCAATGGTGCAGCCTGAGATAAAGATTAGAGGGAATTCGTTTACACTGGCAGGGAAAACCGTTAAAGAAGGTGATTATGTTTCGATTAATGTCCCTTATTATGAACCGCCTACCATTTATCTTGATAAAGTTGGCTTAATTGAACCTGATTTTGAAAAGAATGGTTTAATTGACTTTTTAAAGATAGTCCAAAGCTTCATTAAAGACTTTGATGTACGTGCAAATGCTGATCAGCCTCGTGATGCAAAAGTTGCAAAGATGTTTTTTGCAGATGGGATAGGATTATGCCGTACTGAACATATGTTTTTCAATGAAAAACGAATCATGAAATTTCGTGAAATGATATTATCTGAAACTGAAGTCGAGCGAAGAAAGGCATTGGATGAGTTGAAACCAATGCAGAGAAGCGATTTTTATGAATTATTTAAAATTATGCAGGGACATCCAGTTACTATACGGCTTTTAGATGCTCCTTTACATGAGTTTCTGCCAAGAACTGATGATAGCATGAAAGACTTCATACAATATATGAAGTCGCGTAAAAAAGGCATGTCTGATGCTGAAATTAGAATCAGGTGTGAAGAGCTATCTGAAATGAATCCAATGCTGGGACATAGGGGCTGTCGTGTAGCAATTACGTATCCTGAAATTTATGAAATGCAGTGCAGAGCAATTTTTGAAGCGGCATGCATGTTAAAGAAAGAAGGAATTGATGTTGTTCCCGAAATTATGATACCCATTGTCATGAGCGAAACCGAAATTAAGTTTATTAAAAATGGCAAAAGAATTGAAGGGAAAACAGTTAAAGGTATACGGGATATAAAAGATGAGGTAGTTGAAGAGTACGGCATCGATGATTTGGAATATGAAGTTGGCACAATGATTGAATTGCCTGCTGCTGCTGTTGGAGCAGGACGAATAGCTCAATATGCTGAGTTTTTTAGTTTTGGTACCAATGATCTTACTCAAACTACCTATGGATTATCACGCGATGATATAAATTCGTTTTTCCCAAGCTATTCGTTGTATGACCTGATTCCCAATAATCCGTTTAAGGTATTGGGGCGTGAAGTTAAAGAGCTTATTGAAATGGCTTCAACTCGTGGAAGCCTAACTCGTCCAGATATCACCATGGGGCTTTGCGGTGAACATGGAGCTGACCCGGATAATATTGAATTTTGTATGAATGTTGGTTTGAACTATGTTTCCTGCTCACCGTATGCAATACCATTGTCAAAGTTAGCGATAGCTCAGTTGAACATTAAAAACGCAAAGAGTAAGTAAGTTATCGATAGTTACTGTACAGTAACTATCGCTCATACTAAAATAAAAAGGCTGCTTTACATAAGCGGCCTTTTTATTGCTTACAGATTTTAGAATGTGGGTTCTTTTATAATGTTATTTTGGAAAAGTGCATGGAAAGGCAATCAAATAAAAGAAGCTGATTTGCTGTAATGGTGCCTAATCCTGTTACAAGTTTAATTGCTTCAAGGGCTTGAAGTGTGCCCATAATACAAGGTGTAACGCCAGCTACTGGAATTGGCTTCTTGATGCTTTTCTTTGGTAGAAAACACGATAAGCATGGAGTTTGGCCTGGAAGTATGACTGTAAGCTGGCCGCTGAATCCTTCCACTCCGGCGTGGATTAATGGCTTGTTTTGTTGTACGCATGCCTTGTTGAGAATATGGCGTGTTTCAAAGTTATCCAGGCAGTCCAGAATGATGTGTGCTTTTTCTATGAGTGTATAATGGTGTCATAATCGCAGAGTGTGATTGTACCAAACCCGGCTACTGCACAGTATAATGATGCGGTACTTGCAAGCCCACCAGCTCCTGCAATAAAGATGTGGGTTTTCTTTATTTTTTCTTGAGATTCTTTGCCCCAGCCTTTGATAATGAGCTGACGCTGGTAGAGTTCAAGTTCTTCAGGTGTTAGCATAACGAATCCTTATGATATGGATTAAATAATTGTTAATGTTTTACATTCTAAAATTGATTTGTTACTTAACGAAAGTATTCAATATAAGAAAAGTCAATTATATTTTAAATTCTATTTGAAGAATCCACATATCAATGACATGGAAAATAAGGTAA